>NZ_ONDD01000004.1 GCF_900316465.1 uncultured Fibrobacter sp.
CTTTGTATGTCCTAAAAATAATTTATATTTGCCCCTCAAGGAGGCCGTTATGGCTAAAAACGACGCAAAAGAAAGCGCAAGGCTCAGAACGCTGCGCATTGACGGCTCCCAGAATGGAGCCACCCTGCGGACCAGAATCGTCCGCGACAAGACGAAGTATACTAGAACCCTTAAACACAAGAAATCCCTCGCCGATGCGGGGGATTTCCCTTTTATTTCCTGTAGAACTCTCTTACGTCATCCCAGCGGTAATAAGGCGCTGCGGGGCAGTTCTTTATTGTCGCTGAATCGCATGTCACGGGCAGCTTTTGCTCGATTTCGTTGAGCATCACCTTTATCAAAATGGGGGAGCCTTTCTTTGCTGATTTGTAGAAGACGAATTGCACGTTTGCTGCCATCGGGCTTATTTCGTAATCACGCCATACTTTGTGCAGATTTTCCATGTCGGCGGTTTCGATGCCGGTACTCATCGAACCGTTTTCTAGTTGCAACAATACGGCGAACGGGAAAATGACAGTGTCATGCCCGAAACGGAGTGTGGCCGTGGTTTTTTTGGCGGGCTTTGCGGCAGTCTTGTCGGCCTTTGTCGTGTCGGCGGCAATCGCCTTGTCGGCTTCGTCCAAAACGTTTTTCAGGAGCGGACGTGCGTTTTCAAGACCTTGCTTTTTAGCGAAGGGATTGTTGCCGAGCACGCTATACCACCAGGCATTTTGCGCGTGCCAACGAGCAGTGAGTTCTTCGTCGGTCCACAAATCGTCGAAGTTGAATTCGATTTCGGGGCTGCCTTGCAGGCTGTTTCCGATTTCATAAATCTTGCTTAAAAGATCGCCTCCGTCTACATTCTTCTTGATGTAGTTGGAATCGTTGAAAATCGCGCGCATCATGCGAGTCGGATTCACGTGGCTGTAGAGTTTTTCGTTTTCTTTTTGCCAGGCGGGTGTGTTCGATTCGCCGATGATTTTCCCGAAGTCGAGCGGGCTGATGAAGCTCATCAGGTATTTGCCTGATTCCTGGTGAATCTCGACTTTGGGTTTTTGTGCATGCAGTTCTTCGAGGAATGCGGCCATGCTTACGACGCAGCGTACGCTGGTGCTGGCGTAGGCTTCTACGTAGGCGTCATTCTTGAACACTTCGGGGAAATTCTTGACCATGCGCTTTGCGATTCCCTGGTGCTGGGCCACGCCGAGCTGGGTCAAATCGCCTGCGCGCGGGGCGGCGTATTCGTCTAAGTACTTGGCGCGTTCAAGCAGGCTTTTGCCCAAATCGGTGAGCTTACCTAAAGAATCGGCCTTGGCAAGCGTGCTGTACAGAGCGTGGTAATGGTCGGCAGGCTGGTGAAAACGGCTGCCGTGTCTGCCATAATGACTCAGGTAGAATGGCTTGTAGCCGGCGGGAGCCTTGGTGTACTTGGCGGTTGGAGTGGGGTAGGCGTAGTAATTGCTACCCATCTGGTGACGGTCCTGGGCAAATCCCGAAATCGCCATCGTGAGCAATAGTGCGAGAATTTTTTTCATATCACTAGACCCGTCAAAATGATGTGAAATGTGTAATGTGGAATGAGTAATTACACATCACTCATCTCACATTTCTCATT
Organism: uncultured Fibrobacter sp.; assembly: GCF_900316465.1. Classification (NCBI taxonomy): domain Bacteria; kingdom Pseudomonadati; phylum Fibrobacterota; class Fibrobacteria; order Fibrobacterales; family Fibrobacteraceae; genus Fibrobacter; species uncultured Fibrobacter sp. Next base: position 1,595 of record NZ_ONDD01000004.1, read on the forward strand.
TTACTTTTCGCATTTTTTAAAGAAGCAGCTGCGGGCGCCCGTGTGGCAAGCCACTTGCGGGCCCTGCATGCGAACCTTAAAGAGCAAAGCGTCGCTGTCGCAGTCGGCTGCCCATTCCACGACGGTCATCACGTTTCCGCTGGTGTCGCCCTTGTGCCAGTATTCCTTGCGGCTACGGCTCCAGAACACCATTTCGCCGCATTCGTGCGTGCGGCGGAGTGCTTCTTCGTTCATCCAGGCCATCATCAGAACGTCGCCCTTGTCGGCATCTTGAACGATTGCCGGCGCAAGTGCTACGCCATCTACAACAACTTCGAACTTTACTTCTTTAATCAAATCTTCGAACTTCATGATTAACCTCTCACCTGGCCGTTGCCGCGGAGAATCCACTTGTAGCTGCAGAGGCTTTCCACGCCCATAGGGCCGCGGGCATGCAACTTGTCGGTAGAAATGCCCACTTCGGCGCCGAGGCCGTATTCGCCACCGTCGGCAAAGCGCGTACTGGCGTTCACCATCACGCTGCTGCTGTCCACGTTCGCGACAAAGTAGTCCTGAACGGATGCGTCTTCAGCAACGACCGCTTCGGTGTGGCGGCTGCTGTTCTTTTCGATATGGTCGCAGGCTTCGGCCACGTTATCGACGAACTTGACGCTTGCCTTGAGGGCAAGGTATTCGTGGTGGTAATTGCTGTCGTCGCCAATATCCTTGATACGGCTATCGTGGCTCTGGGCGTCCTTGTTGCCAAAGAGTTCTACGCCGCGGTCGGCGAGGCAATCGATCAACTTCTTGGTAGTGGCATCATCGATATGGCGGTCAATAATCACGCATTCCATGGCGTTGCACACGCCCGTGCGCTGCGTCTTGGCGTTAATCAAGATGTTAACTGCCTTGTCCATATCGGCAGACTTGTCCACGTACACGTGGCAAATGCCGTTGAAGTGCTTGATCACAGGAATCTTGCTCTGTTCTACGACGGCGCGAATCAGGCGTTCGCCACCGCGGGGAATCACGAGGTCGAGGCAATCGTTGCGCTGCAAAAGCATACCAACCAGATCATGGCTCGTTTCGGTCACGAGCTGCACAGCGTCTTGGTCAATGCCTTCTTCGGCAAGGGCTTCGTGGAAGATTCCGGCGAGGCACTTGGCGGAATTCAGAGATTCCTTACCGCCGCGCAAAATCACAGCATTGCCTGCCTTAAAGCAGAGGCAGGCGCCATCGATCGTTACGTTCGGGCGGCTTTCAAAAATAAAGAACACAGAACCGATAGGCACGGCCACGCGGCTAATCTTGATGCCGTTCTTGAGTTCGCGGCTTTCGAGGACCTTGTTCAGCGGGTCTGCAAAAGAGGCGATTTCTTCGGCGCCCTTGGCCATGGCCTCGATGCGGGCGTCATTCAAAGTCAGACGGTCCATCTTCGAGTCGTCGAGCTTTCCGGCGGCGGCTTCAAGGTCAATCTTGTTTGCGGCAAGGATTTCTGGCTTACGGTCGCGCAAAATTTGGGCAACGCGATTCAGCACGGCGCTACGCTTTTCTCCCGGCAGGGTACGGAGCGTCTTGCTTGCCTTCTGGGCGTTTCTGGCCAAAAGGTCGGAGTATTCTTCCAAGTTGGAATATTTCAAATTGGAGCAAGTCATAAGCCGTTTTTATCCTTTTTTGAGCTTTTATCGTGATTGTTTCAATTGTTTTACATTGTAAAACTTGATTTTCATCACATTGGAGTATAAGTTAATACCGTACAGGTTTGTTTTTACCCGCGACGTGGGTTTATAGTCGCAAGGTATCGGACTTGGGTGTTTAGACTCGGTGCAATCCTTCTCTCTCGGGGAAGCACCGAGTCTTTTTTTGTTCGAATCTTTTACAGCAAATTCACGATCGTCGCAAACAGCTTGTCGGCGAGCACGTTCGTTTCCAGACCTTCGAATACGTTAAACTGGTTGAACATGATCTTGCCGTTACCGAACGGGTAGAGCTGCAGGTCCGAACCGGTCTTGACTTCGCCATCTTTCAAAGTGACGGAGCGAGCAAATACCTTGGCGCCCGGCAGTTCGTTCAGCGAAAGGCTCGGCATCACGGCGGCGGCATTGCTGTCAAGAACAGTGGCTTCGCCGAATACCGGTGCGAGTTCGGAACCCTTGGGCAAGTAGTGCAAGCTGAGTTCGTTTGCACCCGTGCTCCAGTGAGATTCGATATTGCAGTCGAACTGGTGGCTCTGGTTCAGGTAGTCGATGTCTTCTTGCGTGAGGTCGGAAAGCAGGAGCGTCTTGCCACCGTTCTTCACGACATCCACGAGCTTGTCCAGAATTTCGTCGGGCCAAGAGCTCAGGTTTGCGGTAAAGATCACCTGTTCCGGACCAGTGAGAGCGGCGAGTGCGTCGCTGGATTCTTCGCTGTTGTCCAAGAAGCAGACCTTCTTCATGGCGCTCTTCACGTCGGCTTCGGCAATCACAATCAAGTCTTCTTCAGTCGTGTGAATCTTGTTGCCGTCGTTAATGAGCGTCACTTGCAACTTGTAGCTGCCTTCGGCACGCGGGGCCATCATGGTGCAAATGCCCATCTGCGTAAGGCTCGTCTTGCCGGCCGGTTCTTCAGGGGAAATCTTGTCGGTTGCAAGTTCCTTGCCCTTGTCGTCCACCAGCTTGACTTCCACAGACACGTCTTCGTAACGGCTGTTGTTCAGGAGCGTCACCTGGAAGCTGATTTCGCTCTGCGGGGCGACCACGTGTTCCAGTTCGCTGATGAGGGCGCGGCTCGGAGTCGTGATTTCCTTCGAGAAATCTTCGAAACCCTTGCTTACGCGGTTTTCGTCGCACAGACCGTCAAATTCGGTGCCGCAGTCGGCCCACTGGTCCAGGAAGAAACCGGCAATCTGCGGGTTGCTCTGGAGGGCGGTAATCTGGTCAAGCTTACTCTTGATGGCGATGCGGTTGGCGTCGGCCACAAAGCTCTTGTAGTCCTTCCAAATGGACATGTCGCTTTCCACGAAGGTTTCGATTGCCTTGATGGCGTTCTTGATGGCCTTCTGGTTCTTGGAACTGCGCGGTCCCTTGATGTTGGTGGCCGTTTCCGGGAGGAGCGTGTGGTTCTTGAGTGTCACCAGCATCTTGTTGTTGATGTCGCTGACTACATTTTCTTCTTCGTCCTGGAAGTGGCTGTCGCCAAGGCCCGTATCCGGCACGGAAATTTCTTCGGCGTCACGGTCAAAACTGTGGGCCAAGAAGTGCGTGTAGGCGGCGTTGGGCGTCATACGCGGGTTCATGCGGAGCGTGGCGTAGGTCGAAATCTTGTCGACAGACACGGGCAAGAGCTTGCCGGTATCCTTGCGGAAGTTACCTTCGTTGTCGATGTAAATACTGTTCAGGTTGCTAATGACCGGGCGAGTCATGTCGACCGGGCTAATCGCGTTCAAAAGCTTGTTACCGTTCTGCAACAGGAGCGTGCCGTTCTCGGCACCCATGACCCATGCGCCAATGCAGGGGTGGTGATGCTGTTCTGCCACGATGTCGTTGATCAGTTTTTTGACGATTTCAAGACCCTGGGCGGTAGACCTCATGGTGTGGATCGGGAATTCCTGGAACACGATAAGACCGAGCTTGTCGCAAATGTCGAGGGCCTGGGTAGAAAGCGGGGCGCCGCAGCTACGAATGGCGTTGTAGCCGGCAGCCTTCACGGCCTGCAGGTCCTTTTCGAGCTTCGGGTTGTCGAACGTCCAGAGGCCACCTTCGCTCCACTGCTGGTTGTAGGTAATGCCCTGGATCTTCAAAATCTGGTCGTTCAGGTAGTAGTCGCCCTTGAGGCAGTCGAACTTGCGGAAACCGAAGGTGCGCACCACGGGGAACGCGTATTCGGCGCGCTTGATTTCCTTGCCGTCCTTTTCCTTGCCGGCCTTGATTTCCATCTGGAATTCAATGGCGTAAACGTTCGGGTGTTCGGGGCTCCACTGGAACTTGTGGCGTTGCTGTTCCTTGACTTCGAAAACAAAACGCTGGGTCATGTTTTCCTTGTCGAGCTTCAGGTTGTTCACGAACTGCTCGTAAACGTCGCCATCGGGGTTGCGCATGAGCACGCGGAGCCTGGTCTGGAAGCCGCGGGGGTTGTTGAAGCTGATTTCGCAGGCGATACGCTGGGTATCGGCATCGGGTTCGAGCTTCACGTCGGAAATAAAGGCTGCTGTGCCCAAAATCAGGTCCACATGGCCAAAGATACCGCCAAACGGGTACTGGGTCCAGGGGAGGCCGACCGGGAGTTCGCCCGGGTGTACGAAGCGGTCATCGGCGCCGTCGGCGCTTTCGCGGCCAAAGTCAATGCGGCTGTTGAGGGCGCCCATGTTGGCGACACGCACGCAGAGTACGTTTTCTTCGCCGAGCTTCAAAGCCTTCTGGAGTTCAATAATAAAGGGAGTGTAGGCGCCGAAGTGGGTGCCCAGGAGTTTGCCGTTCAGCCAAACGGTGGCATGGCTTGCAATGCGCTCAAAACGCAAGAAAATGCGCTTTGCGACCTGTTTTTCGTCATCGATGGTAAAACGCTTGAAGTAGAAGGCGCAGTCGTGCGACATCAAGAGCTTGTCAAAAGCCCTTTCCCAAATGTGGGGGACTTGCACTTCCTGGGTGTCTTTGGGGTAAGTAGCGTACCAACGATTAGAAATACCGGCATCTTCGGTGTCCCAAATCATCTGCCAGTCGCCATCAAGGCTCAAAATCTTGCTCATTCGAGGTTCCTTTATGAAATTTTGAGGTGAAATTTAGAAAAAGTAACGCCCCGTGTCTTTACAATTTCGCAAATTTTGCTACATTTGGGGTCCCAATAGCAACCAAAAAAGGATTACAAAAATGTATTCTATTGTTGAAACAGGTGGTTTCCAGTATAAAGTTGAGCTGGGCAAGGCTTACAAGGTCCCCACGCTCGATGCCGCTGTTGGTTCCGAACTGGAGCTCAAGTCCGTTCTTCTTTTCGCAGGAAAAGAAGTGCAAATCGGCACCCCTGTCCTGAACGACGCCTCCGTGAAGGTTGAAATTCTTGCCCACGGCAAGTATGACACCGTCATCGTTTACAAGAAGAAGCGCCGTACCCGTTACGAACGTCGTAACGGTCATCGTCAGGGCTATACCGAGGTGCTGGTTACGGAACTTCGCTCCGGCGCAGAATCCGCAAAGGTCGACTCCAAGGTTATCGATCGCAACCGCGCTCGCGTGGCTGCCCTCGCCAAGCAGAAGGTACAGTCTGTGCCTCTGACTCGCAAGGAAAAGATTGCCCAGGGTCTCCCGAAGCCCGCCAAGGTTAAGAAGAACTCTCTGCGTAAGGCTAAGGAGGTATAATCCATGGCTCATAAGAAAGGTCAAGGTTCAGTACGTAACGGCCGCGACAGTAACGCCAAGTACCTTGGTGTTAAGAAGTATGCGGGCGAAGTCGTCAAGGCTGGCAACATCATCGTTCGTCAGCGCGGTTCTCACTTCCACAAGGGCTCCAACGTGGGTATGGGCAGAGACTTCACTCTGTTCTCTCTCGTCGATGGCAAGGTGAAGTTCGAACGCCTCGATGCAAAGCGTCAGAAAGTTTCTGTCTATCCGGAAGAAAACTAATCGGTTTTGAATCGTTTAGAGCCGACGGTACCACAAGTGCCGTCGGTTTTTTTTATTGTATTTTGCTATTTTATGGCCAATGTCTAGGTTTATGACGATTCGCTTTTTGTTAGTTGCCGTCTTGTTTTCGATGGCGGCTGTTTTTTGGGCTTGTTCTGACGACGATAGCTCTGTTGAATTTAGGGTAGAGCGCGAAGTTTCGGATATTTCAACCTTGTTGCAGTGTGCCAAGGGTGCCGATAGCGGTGCTTACTGCTTTATGGTTCGTTTCCGCTATCCGGACGATACGGAGAACCTGGACAGCATTTACTTGTGGGTCGGTAACGACGTGTTGGACGATACTTCGAAGACTGTTGGCGACAAGGAAAAGTCTAAGGCGACGGATCGTTTTGCTTACCCCTCGAAGACCGAAGAACTTTTCGACACGATTGACGTGACTCCGTATATCCAGGATTATGTGGAAGAACGCGAAAGCCTGATGGTGGCGCTCTATTGCGACTACTCGGGTGGACGTCCGGGAACAGTCCAAAGAATTTATCTGTATTTTGGCGACAAGCTTGCTCCGTCCGACATCAATATCTCCGATTCTACATGGACTACCGGAGCTCTTCTGGAATGGACGCGCCCGACAGACCAGACGAATCACTACAAGCCGAATGAACTTTCGGGCCCGATTCTTGGTTACAATATCAGAATCTATAGCGAAAACAAAAACGAGGACTTGCGCAAGCTGAAGATTAAGCTTGAATCTTCGGATGGAATCGATTCAACCGGCGAAACTCTTTATTTACGCCATAAGGGCTATCATTCTAACGTGGATTCCGTGTTCCTGCAGTCAAAAGAACATGGCGACAGCCGCAAGAACGAATTGTTCCTTGCTATTCCGGACGGCAAGGGCTACAACACCGAAAGCCCCGATTCCAATATTTTCCGTTTGACAATCGAGGGCCTTAAGGCGGAATCCGAATACAAAATCGGTTATTCGACATGGGATACTTGTGGCAACTATACGGGCGTAGACCGTTCGGACATGCGTGCGTGGCTTACCATCAATACGACGGATTCTGTCGCTCCTTTGATGCCCACCAAGATCTTTACGATGAAGGATACCTTGTACCCCGAAATGGCAAGGCTCGACAGCAATAACCGCCTGCTCATTTTCTGGAGCCAAAGCGTAGACCCGTACAAGCGCGAACACGACATCAAGGTCGATACGGTTCTCTCGATTCCGGATACATGCCTTGTTGACTTGTGCTATGACAAGGTGAAAATGTACAGGGTTGAATATTGGGACCGCTACACCGAACAGTGGGTGGTTAGCAGCGATGTGGATACCCTGGACCGCTACACCAAGCTTTACAAGCCCTCGGGCGATACCATGAAGGTTTCTGCCACGGGTAAGTTCATTTCGGACACGATTCGTTATGTCGCTCCGGGCGATACACTTGTGCTTCGTATTATCGCCATTGATGAATCCGGCTACTGGTCCGTGCCGTTGATTGACACGATTGCCGTGTCTCCGGGCGCTATTGCAAACGAAATTGAATGCCCCGAAGGCTTTGTCGCAGTCAAGGCGTCAGATACCAATTACTTCTGCATGGAACGTATGGAACACCAGAATGATTCTGGCGAATTCATGACGAACGTTTTGCATTCCGAAGCGCTTGCGACCTGTGAAGCGATTTCGGCGAGCGGCTTCAAGGTGAGCCTGTGTAACGAACGCGACTGGGAACTCGTTTGCCTTTCGGGCGGAACGCTTGCCTATGGCGTGGTTCAAGACGATACTGTAGAAACGGCTGAATTCTTGTTCAAGTACTGCAATGTGGCGACGAACGATTCTGCCTCGGCGGCAAATCCCGCCAAGCGTAGTTCCCGCTGCATGAACCCGATGGGCATTCGCGATTTGCCTGGCCAGTACCAGGAATGGGTGAGGGGTCGCTCCGAAGATACGATTGCCGTGCTCAAGGGCGGTTCTTACCGCGTGATGAGCGGGCTTGAAAGTGGCGAGTTTGGTCGTGAAACGCAGGCCCTTTGTACGAACCGCTACTTCCCGTTCTTTACCCGTTTGGCCTACACGACCGATTCTGTCTTCCTGTACCGCGAAGGTACTAGAGTTGATACCGTTTATACCGCCGACACTTCGAGAACTTTGTACAAGGTGCTGGCCAAGAAAGATTTCAAGGATACCTTGCAATTCTTTGACATTCAGGATTCTAGCGGAAATTCCGTGGGTACGGACTACGTGCCTTATGCAGAATACAAACAGGGCGGCGATGAATGGCTTGAAACCATTTCCAACGGCATGAAGTATGTGCCGGACCATATCGAGGTCGTGTTCTTGACGGGCGAGCGTGTCGCTTACCGCGGAGCATCGAACTACTACAGGTCTACAAGCATCGGATTCCGTTGCTGCGCCTATAAAGAACAAAATGAAGAATAGTGATTTTTTGAAAGTTGCTGAAGCGCTTGCTAAAGAAGCAGGCGCTCTTTGTCTTGAAATCCAACAGAACTTGGGCGATATCAAGTACAAGTCCAAGAAAGATGTGGTGACCCGTGCAGACATTGCGAGTGAAAAACTGATTGTCGAAGGACTCCGCAAGGCGTTCCCCGAGCATTCGATCCGCACGGAAGAAGCCGGAATTATTGAGGGCACTGACCCGCGTTTCCGCTGGATTATCGACCCAGTCGATGGAACCGTGAATTTTAGCCGCGGAATCCCGTTTTGGGGAATTTCGATTGCGCTCCACTTCGAGGGCAAACCCTTGGTCGCGGTCGTGAACTTGCCACGCCTGGGTGAACTTTTTTCCGCGGTAAAGGGCGAAGGCGCCTTCATGAACGGTAAACCGATCCATGTGAGCGACGAATCGGACCCGGTGCATGCGATTGTAAGCAATGGCGACTTTAACGTGGGCGATGTGGCTAAAATCAACGCCCAGAATTCCAAGAATTTCGCCCGTGAGGCCGAAACCTTCGAACGGGTCAAGTGCTTTGGCTCGGCGGTGATTGAAGGCTGCTTTACGGCCTGCGGCCGCCTGGACTGCTTTGTGATGACCATGAGCTATCCGTGGGATATTGCGGCCATCGCCCTGCTTGTCGAAGAAGCCGGCGGCAAGTCAACCCATATCGACGGTAGCCCCATGCAGTTCGTGGACGCCGAACAAGTCGCCTTTAGTAACGGAATTTTACACGAAATTCTCGTAAATACCGTTTCGTAAGTCTGCGGTGCCACGGCACCGTGTAAACATTCTTTTTAGTGAAAAATCTCCAAAATAAACTATATTGCACACCTAGGATTGGTGTGTATTTTTGGAGAAAGTCATGAATTGTAAAAAATACCTTTTTTCGGGTCTTGCCCTTTTTGGCTTGGCTGCGACAACTGCTTTTGCTGCGCTCAGCACAGATGATTACGTAGAAGCAGCTTGGATGACCACCCGCTTTTTCGGAGCACAGCGTTCGGGTGAAGGCCCCAACTGGATTCTGGATGGCACCAATCATACAACCAGTTTTACAAAGGATAGCTACAACGGCAAAAATGTGAGCGGCGGTTGGTTCGACTGCGGTGACCACGTGATGTATGGTCAGTCCCAGGGTTACGCCTCTTACGTGCTCGCTTTGGCTTACGCTGAATTTACCGAAGGTTTCTACGACCTTTATACCGGCGACTATTCCGACTACAAGGCCAGCAAGGACTATTCCATGAAGGGCGGCAAGCCCAATAAGGAACGCGACTTGCTCGAAGAACTTCGCTACGAAGCCGATTTCTGGGTCAAGGCCGCTATTAGCAGTTCTGCTTTTGTGACTGTGAAGGGCGATGGCAACGCCGACCACACCAAGTGGGTGACCGCCGGTATGATGAGTACGCTGGGCTCGGGCGAAGGTGGTGAACCGCGCTCGATTACCGGAAACGCCAATGACGCCTACACTCCGGGTATGGCTGCCGCTATGCTCGCCGTGATGGCCCGTATGGATCCCGAAGAATCGAACCAGAAAAAGTACCTTGAAGCAGCCAAGACGGCGTACAGCTATGCCAAGGGCCACAAGGGTGTTACGACTTCGGGTGGATTCTATGAATCTACCTGGTGGGATGGCCGTACGCAGGATGGCGTGTTCCTTGCCGCCTTGGAACTTTACCGTACGACGAAAGACGAGACCTACAAGAAAGATGCTGAAAAGATTTTCGATGACCTGGAATTCATGAAGGGTACTTATACCAGATTGTCTTACAGCAACGCTGTGCCGCTTTCTGTGGTGCTGGGTGCTGGTGTGCTGGAACTTGAACCGGGTGGACAGTATCGCGATGTGGAACGTTTCTTGGATAAGCTTTACCAGGAAAAGGTTTCCAGCAGCGGTGTGTTCTTGGTCGAAACCAGCGGTAGCGATCATTTCCATGTTCGTTCTCCGGCGGGTGGCGCCTTCCTTTACGCGCTCTATGCCAAGTATTTTGATGATGATACCTACGACGATCAGGTTGAAAAGAATATCGCGTACTTGCTTGGCGACAATAGCAACAAGAAATCTTATGTGGTCGGCTTTACGAAGAATGGTGCTAACGCTCCGAAGTCTCCGCACCATCGTGGCTACTATGGTAACGAAGATCCGGGTCGCGAAGTGGATTCCGGTTTGCAGCCGCCCGAAAAGAACAAACTCCTGGGTGGTATGATTGCCGGTAACTTCAACAGCGGAAGCCATAGCGGTACTGTTTCTAACTGGCAGGAAAACGAAGTCTGCGTCGACATGAATGCCCCGCTGGTGGGTGCACTTGGCTACATCTTGAGCAAGAAGGCTCCGAAGACGGATGAAGAACTTGGTGTCAAGTCCGTCGCCAAGAAAGACACTGTCAAGAAAGATACCGTTAGCAAGGATACTGTCAAGAAGGACACTGTTGTCAAGGATTCCGGCGACGCCATTATCCCGCGTCTTTCTTTGACCAAGAACTTCAACCTGATTTCGAGCGGTTCCATGGTGAGCGTTTCGCAGATGTTGAACATGCCTTTCCGCGTGCAGGTATTTGACCTGACCGGTAAGCTTGTGCAGGAAGTCAAGAGCGAGGGTAAGAACCTTGAATTCAAGATTGAAAGCAAGGGTGTGTTCCGCGTGCGAGTTATCTCTGCTCGAGCAAGCGAGATGTTCACGGTGAAGGCTTATTAATACGGCCCCAAAATCATGAATTTTAATAGAACCCTGCCATTCGGCGGGGTTTTATTTTTATATGAGGTGATGTGGTGACGTATTCGTTTTACGTTTTTCGTATAGTTAAATTGTAAAATTAATTTTATATTCCGGTGAAAAATGGGTGAACTTACAAAAATGTATGTTTTTGCAATGGCACCCTTTAATTTTTAACGAAAAAACGCACTTTTATTTTCTGTCAAAAAAGTAACTTACAAAAATGTAAGAAATTGAAGATTTTTGCCCGTTTTTCACTTTTTTTCAATCGTCTTTGCTATCTTTACACCCGTTGAAAACATTAACAATCAAAACTCTCAACGGAGATATATAAAATGGCAATCAAGAATGCTTACCTTCAGAAAGTCTATGACAAGGTCGTCGCTCGCGATCCGGACCAGGCCCTCTTCCACCAGGCTGTCCGTGAATTCCTCGAATCCCTGGACCCCGTCCTCGAACAGGACAAGTCTTGGGAAACCAACGGCGTGATCGACCGCCTCGTCGAACCGGAACGCGTGATTACCTTCCGCGTACCTTGGCTCGATGACAAGGGTAACGTTCAGGTGAACCGTGGCTACCGCGTGCAGTTCAACTCCGCTATCGGCCCGTACAAGGGCGGTATCCGTCTCCGTAACGAAGTGACTCTTTCTATGCTGAAGTTCCTCGGCTTCGAACAGATCTTCAAGAACAGCTTGACCACGCTCCCCATGGGCGGCGGCAAGGGCGGTTCCGACTTCGATCCTAAGGGCAAGAGCGACAACGAAGTGATGCGTTTCTGCCAGTCCTTCATGACTGAACTCTGCAAGCACGTCGGTGCCGACACGGACGTTCCGGCTGGTGACCAGGGTACTGGCGCTCGCGAAATCGGTTACATGTTCGGTCAGTACAAGCGCATCCGCAACGAATTCGTGGGCGTTCTCACCGGTAAGGGCCTCTCCTACGGTGGTTCTCTCGCTCGTACCGAAGCTACTGGTTACGGCCTCTGCTACTTCACTCGCGAAATGCTCAAGGACCTCGCTAACGACTCCTTCCAGGGCAAGACCGTCGTGATTTCCGGTTCCGGTAACGTTGCTCAGTTCGCTTGCCAGAAGGCTACTCAGCTCGGTGGCAAGGTTGTTACGATGTCCGACTCTAACGGCTACATCTACGACCCGAACGGCATCAACCTCGACATCGTTCTCGACCTCAAGAACGTGAAGCGCGCTCGTATCAGCGAATACGCCAAGCTCGTTCCGGGTTCTGAATACCACGAAGGTTCTAAGGGTGTTTGGACGGTCAAGTGCGATATCGCTCTTCCGTGCGCTACCCAGAACGAACTCGACCTCGAAGGTGCCAAGGCCCTTATCGCTAACGGCGTGAAGGCTGTTGCTGAAGGTGCTAACATGCCGTCTACTCCGGAAGCTATCGAAGCCTTCCAGAAGGCCGGCGTTCTCTTTGGACCTGCCAAGGCTGCTAACGCTGGTGGCGTTGCTACCTCCGGCCTCGAAATGTCTCAGAACTCCGAACGTCTCTCCTGGACCTTCGAAGAAGTGGACAAGAAGCTCGAAGGCATCATGAAGAGCATCTACGCCGCTGCTTCCTCTGCCGCTGTCAAGTACGGCCAGAAGGGCAACCTCGTGATGGGTGCAAACATCGCTGGCTTCCTCAAGGTTGCCGATGCCATGAAGTGGCAGGGCGCTGTCTAATAAGACCGCTCGGCTCTATCGCATTCAATACAATGTGATATCGCCTCGCTCTCGCAAAAGCATGCAAGGCGAATGCAGCAAAATTAAATTAGTTTAATTTTATTGCTGAGCCGAAGCTGCGGACGCCAAAGGCGTCAATCGCGACCGGTTAATACCGGTCGCTTTTTGCTCACGGAAAAATTCTTAAAAAGAATTCACTTCAAAAAGTCCTCCGGTCACAAGCCGGGGGCTTTTTTGTTTAGAATAAAAAAGTTTACATTAATTTGTCCTTTAGGCGTTTTTGAGTATATATTGCATGGTAAGAGGATGAAATGAGAATTTTACCGGTTGCTTTGATTTTGTTTGGGGGCGTGGGGGCTTTTGCCTTTGTCGAAAAAATGCCTGATTTCAAGGATAAACGCGATGGCCGCGTGTATAAGACGGTGCAGATCGGTAACCAACGTTGGTTTGCCGAGAATTTGCGTTTTAACGTGAAGGGGAGTTGGTGCTATGACAATCGCGACTACAACTGCGAAACATACGGCAGGTTGTACAATTGGGCGATGGCGATGCGACTGGTGGATTTTTATAACAACCACTCCATTGCTGACATCGATTTTACCAAAAAGGACTGGAAAACGTACCATGATGCCTGCCCTGCGGGGTGGCGTTTGCCTGCCAATAAGGACTGGGTGACTCTAAAGCGTTATGTAGGGCGAATCGGCAAGAGTGATGGCGTCGGTTTGAGCCTTAAGTCTCCTGAAATGTGGGAAAAGGAACTGCGTGTGCCGGCGGGTTCCGACGAATTCGGCTTTAATGCTTTGCCGGCGGGTGTGCGTAACGAGTATACCGGTTTTATGGATTTGAAAACTTCGGCCCAGTTCTGGTCTTCGTCCGAAATAGATAACGTGGGGGCGATTTACTGGGGCTTGCTCTACGATTCAAGGGCTTTTGATAAGATCTACGCCTCCAAGGATGACGGGGCCTCTATCCGCTGTATCGAAAACAAGGCGTACCCCTTTAGGGAGCCGCCTCCTCCGCCTCGCCCGAAGGTGATTCCGCAGGTGGTCAATGTGCAGAACAAGGCCGTGCTCACGATTCATATTGGCGATCAGGTGTGGATGGTCAATAACCTGAATGTGAAGGTGCCGGGTAGCTACTGCTACGACGACCGGGAAGAAAATTGTGAACGGTTCGGGCGTCTTTACACGTGGGAGGCTGCCACCAATATTACGGAAAAGTCGAAGATGAAGGATGTGTGCCCCAATGGCTGGCACGTACCGACATCGCTTGATTTTTACAGGCTCAATATTTACCTGAAGGATATTGACGATGCGGTGGGCGTGGGTACGAACCTGCGTGCCCGAGAAACCTGGCTAGAAAGCGACCTTGCGCTTATGGGTGAAAACGGTTTCGGATTTACGGCGTTGGCTTCGGGTGTGCGCGATTCCGCCGATACGATTTCGGCGTATTCTGGAATAGGAACCTTTACGGGATTTTGGTCAGTGAATGAGCTTGATTCGTCGCGGGCGATTGTTTGGACGCTCCCGAATAACAATGACGACTTCGTGATGGATTCGAGTTTGAAGAGTCGGGCGTATCCGGTGCGTTGCTTGATGAATCCGCCCGATATCGATGAAATTTATGATAGTACCTCGATTTACGACAAGCGTGACGATAACCGCTACAAGACTTTGGCCGTGGGCGAGGATGTCTGGATGGCGGAAAACCTGCGCTTTGCCGCTCCGGGGAGCTTCTGTTACGAGGACAAGGATATCCGTTGCCGCAATTACGGAAGGCTTTATCCGTGGCATGTGGCGATGAGACTTCCCGAAGACTTTATCGAGAATTCGCTGGATAGCGTGTCGCAGGGGGCCGTTCTCGAAGAACATCAGGGAATTTGCCCCGATGGATGGCATATCCCGCGACAGGAAGAATGGACTCGGTTGGGGCAGTTTGCAATCAACAAGCGCAAGGGATTGGCTGCTGCTCTTAAGAGCCGCGAAGGCTGGGCTCAGGGGAATATGACTAAGAACAACAATGCGAGCGGCTTTAACGCCTTGCCGGCGGGGATCCGATTCCGCAACGATGGCGAATATACGGAACTTGGAACGAGTGCGTATTTCTGGGCGGCCGAAGGCGGTGCTGGTTCGGGAGCCGCTTACTGGTATGTCGTGAGCAGCAAGGATGATTTCAAGAACGAAGAAGATTTCGACGGGAATGCTTACTCGCTCCGGTGTGTGAAAAATAAGGTGCCACCGAAAGAGGCTGCGCCGGAGAATAATGCTGCTGCGCAACCTCCTGCAACAACAGAAACACAAACGCAACAACAGTAATTGAAAAAATCCCTTGGACGAGTGTCCAGGGGATTTGTTTTAGAATTTTCTGTTTTGGCGCTTTGCCTGCGCCTTAAACGTCGCCGACTTCGCCTGTGGCCACAAAGTTGCGCACGGCACGCGTGATGCGCATCGAACAGAAGTTCGGACCACACATGCTGCAGAAGTGGCTTGCCTTGGCCTGGCTGCCGGGGAGCGTCTTGTCGTGGAATTCCATGGCCTTTTCGGGGTCCAAAGAAAGCGCGAACTGGTCGTTCCAACGGAAGTCAAAGCGGGCGCGCGAAAGGGCGTCGTCGCGGAACTGTGCTGCGAAATGGCCCTTTGCAAGGTCGGCCGCGTGAGCGGCGAGCTTGTAGGTGACCACACCGGCGCGCACGTCGTCGCGGTCGGGGAGTCCGAGGTGTTCCTTGGGTGTTACGTAGCAGAGCATTGCGGTACCGTACCAGCCGATCTGAGCAGCTCCGATGGCCGACGTAATGTGGTCGTAACCGGGGGCGATATCGGTGGTGAGAGGGCCGAGCGTGTAGAACGGAGCGCCGTGGCACTTTTCGAGCTGGCGCGCCATGTTGTCTTGAATCTTGTGCATGGGCACGTGGCCCGGGCCTTCGATAATCACCTGCACGCCGTATTCCCAGGCAATCTTTGTGAGCTCGCCGAGCGTGTCCAGTTCTCCGAACTGGGCCGCGTCGTTGGCATCGGCGAGGCTCCCCGGACGCAGGCCATCGCCCAAAGAAACGGCAACGTCGTAGGCGGCAAGAATCTCGCAGATTTCGCGGAAGTGCGTGTACAAGAAATTTTGCTGGTGGTGGCGCATCTGCCAAAGGGCAAGAATCGAACCGCCGCGGCTCACGATACCCGTGGTGCGCTTCGCGGTCAGCGGAATGTGTTCCAGCAAAAGGCCCGCGTGAATCGTGAAGTAGTCTACGCCCTGTTCCGCCTGCTCGATGAGCGTGTCGCGGTACAGTTCCCACGTGAGTTCTTCGGCCTTGCCGTTCACCTTCTCGAGCGCCTGATAGATAGGCACCGTTCCGATAGGTACGGGGCTGTTACGGATGATCCATTCGCGCGTTTCGTGGATGTGCTTTCCAGTGGAAAGGTCCATGACCGTGTCTGCGCCCCATCGTACCGACCAAGCCATTTTTTCGACCTCTTCTTCGATCGAAGAGGTGATGGCCGAGTTGCCGATGTTGCTGTTGATTTTGGTGAGGAAACGGTTGCCGATAATCATCGGTTCGCATTCCGGGTGGTTGATGTTCCCCGGCAGAATTGCGCGGCCCGCGGCGATTTCGTCGCGCACGAACTCCGGCGTAATGGGGGAGCCTGCCACCTGGATTTTACCCTGGGACTGCAATTCATCAAGGCGCTGGTTTTCGCGGATGGCCACGTATTCCATTTCCTTGGTGACGATTCCCTTGCGGGCGTAATCGAGCTGCGTCAGGTGATGACCAGCTTTGGCTCGGAGCGGGTGGTGTTCTGCGTTAAAGCGCAGGTGGTCGAGCTCATGGTTTTCGCGGCGGGCGCGGCCATAAGCAGACGTCATGTCGTCGAGCTGTTCGGCTTCACCACGTTCCATAATCCAGGGTTCGCGAAAACGTTCAATCCCCTTCGTTACGTCGAGCTTGGCGTCTACATCGCTGTAAGGGCCACTCGTATCGTACACCGTCACGACAGGCGTTTCGGGGTCTTCAGTCAAAATTTCGCGCATTCCCACGCGGATGTCCGGGTACATTTTCCCCGGAACATACACCTTGCGGGAATTCATAAAAGGTTTAAGGAGAGAATCCATTACTTTGCTCCAATTATGCACAGGTCGCGGACTGCGCCCCTGTGAGCGACTAAGCCCCATGCGTTAAGCTGGGGCGGTCGCGAGAGTGAGAGATTCTTTACTTGATGCCAATCAAGGAAAGATCTCGAACGGCTCCTTTATCTGCAGAAGAGGCCATGGCAGCGTATGCCTGCAGAGCCTTGGACACCACGCGGTTGCGGGTTTCCGGCTTCCAAGCCTTGGCACCGCGAGATTCCATTTCCTTGCGGCGGGCGTCGAGTTCGGCGTCGGTGAGTTCCACATTGATGGTGCGGTTCGGAATATCGATTTCGATAACGTCGCCCGTGTGCACGAGGCCGATGTTACCCTTGTTGGCGGCTTCCGGAGAAGCGTGGCCGATGGAGAGGCCGCTCGTACCGCCGGAGAAACGACCGTCGGTAAGGAGGGCGCAGGACTTGCCGAGGTGACGGCTCTTGAGGTAAGAGGTCGGGTAGAGCATTTCCTGCATGCCGGGGCCACCCTTCGGGCCTTCGTAGCGGATAACGACGACGTCGCCAGCCTTCACCTTGTTGCCGAGGATGCCTTCAACGGCTTCTTCCTGGCTTTCGAACACGATTGCCGGACCGGTGAACTTCCAGATGGATTCGTCCACGCCTGCGGTCTTCACGATGCAGCCGTCGATTGCGAGGTTGCCGTAAAGAACTGCGAGGCCGCCGTCCTTGGTATAAGCGTGTTCGCCATCGCGGATAGCGCCGTTAGCGCGGTCGAGGTCGTGGTCGGGGTACATGAAGTTCTGAGAGAAAGCTTCGATATTGTACTTGCGGCCCGGGCCAGCGAGGTAGCGCTGCTTGGCTTCGGCGCTCGGGTTACGCTTGAGGTCGTTCACTTCGAGAGCTTCGCCCATGGTGGCGGCGTGAACGGTCTTTGCATTCTTGTGGATGAGGCCCATGCGGTCAAGTTCACCGAGAATACCCATGATGCCACCGGCGCGGTTCACGTTTTCAACGTGGATGTTGTGAACGGTCGGGGCGACCTTGCAGATGCACGGCGTGTTGCGGGAAAGGCGGTCGATGTCCTTCATGGTGAAGTCGACGCCTGCTTCCTGAGCGACAGCGAGCAAGTGGAGCACGGTGTTGGAGGAACCGCCCATGGCGATGTCGAGGCGCATGGCGTTTTCGAAGGCTTCCTTCGTGGCGATACTGCGCGGAAGGATGCTTTCGTCGTTCAAATCGTAATACTGGTGACAGAGTTCCACGATACGCTTACCGGCAGCTTCAAAGAGCTTCTTACGTTCGGCGTGCGTTGCAACGATGGTGCCGTTGCCCGGGAGGCTGAGGCCGAGGGCTTCGGTAAGGGAGTTCATGGAGTTTGCAGTGAACATGCCGGAGCAGGAACCGCAAGTCGGGCAAGCGTTAGCTTCGATGGCGGCCACTTCTTCGTCGCTGATGGTGTTGTCTGCGGAATCGATCATGGCGTCAATCAAGTCAAGAGCGCGGTCCTTGCCGTCCTTCGTGGTGACGTGGCCAGCTTCCATCGGGCCGCCAGAAACGAAGATTGCCGGAATGTTGAGGCGCATGGCTGCCATGAGCATACCCGGAGTCACCTTGTCGCAGTTGGAGATGCAAACGAGGGCGTCGGCGCGGTGGGCGTTTGCCATGTATTCAGTAGAGTCTGCGATGAGGTCGCGGCTGGGCAAGCTGTAGAGCATGCCGTCGTGGCCCATGGCGATACCGTCGTCCACAGCGATGGTGTTCATTTCCTTAGCGACACCGCCGGCAGCTTCGATCGCGCGGGCGACTACCTGGCCCAAGTCTTTCAGGTGAACGTGTCCCGGAACAAACTGGGTGTAGCTGTTCACCACGCAAATCACGGGCTTACCAAAGTCTTCCACCTTGGTTCCAGTTGCGTGCCACAGGGCGCGTGCACCGGCCATTTCGCGGCCTTCCATAGTCTTGAGCGAACGAAGTTTCGGCATAATAATCCTCTTTTTGTGTCTTTAAAATCTGCGGCGTTACTCGTAAAAAATTGCGAGAGAAATACGCCAAATTTTGAATGGAAATGTAGAAAATTCTATTTTTACGCGTGCTATGTTTCACCCGATAAAACATTTTATAACGATTACTAAGCATCGCAACGAGGTCATTCGTTTGTGCTTTAAGGCGGGAATTGGCTTTCAGGGCTTGTTCCATGACCTTTCAAAGTATAGCCCGACGGAATTTATTCCTGGGGCAAAGTATTATATGGGTGACCAGTCGCCAAACAACGGCGAACGAAACGACAAGGGGTATAGCCTTGCATGGATGCACCACAAGGGTCGCAACAAACACCATTTTGAGTTTTGGTACGACTATGAAATGTCGACTAAAAAACTGGTGCCGATGGATATGCCTGACCGCTACATCAAGGAAATGTTCTGCGATCGCGTGGCCGCCTCCAAAACTTACAACAAATTAACTTATACGCAGGAGTCTCCGCTTTTGTATTTGACTAAAAGCACGGCCCGCGAAAAGATGACGGAAAAGACTTACAGGAAGTTGCTTTACCTCTTGAAAATGCTTGCCGAAAAGGGTGAAAAAGAGACGCTTGCCTTTATGCGACGCACAAAAGTGCTGCCCGAAACGGTCTAAAATGCCTTTTTGAGTGCGAAAAAATGGCGTTTTTGAACTAAAAACGCCAACCTACCAATGTAGTATGTTTCTTTCAGAATTCTTAAAATAATGTTATAATTGGCGATTTTACGCAAATTTCGCAGGCATTGTACAAAACGTACACGGAACGTTGTTCAAAAACCCTTTAAAATAATAGGTAATAAGTCTATATTAAGCCCCGTCAAAAAACGAGGTTGGTATTTTGATGGACAAGAATATTCTCACGAATAGATTTTGTGGCGTATTTGTATGCGCTCTTATGCTGTTTGTCGCACCGTCTTTTGCCGCTTGGAACGGAACATCTATGGAAGAACCGGGCGTTCAAGAAATCGACGGTAAAGACTTCTATTTAATCGAAAATGAATCCCAATTGGCTTGGTTTGCGAACGAAACCAACAAGGGGGGCAAACTGGATATCAATGCCAAGTTGGCCGCTGACTTGGATATGAACCACAAATTGTGGACCCCGATGGCCGCCGGTAAGGGTGATGTCGCTTTCGAGGGTATCATTGATGGCGATAATCACGTTATTTCGAATTTGTACATCAATAGCGACGAAATTGCGCAAATTAAATCGACATATGCTCAGAACCTTGGTTTTGTAGGTGTCTTGGGCAATGGCTCGGTGAAAAACATTGTCTTTGAAAATGTGGACATTGTAACGTCGACTAACGCAGGCTCGATTGTGACAAATAAGACAAGCCAGATTTCTGTCGGTGCCGTTGTGGGCTGGTTGGCCGACAAAACTCCTGGTGGCGTTGTATCGACTTGCTATGTGTCTGGTAACATTACGGCGACTGGTAATGGCCAGGGCGTGGGCGGCATTGTCGGTAACGCCAAGAATGGTACTATTGAAAACTGCATGAGCGCGGTTTCGATTTCGGCAACGGGTAATGACGCTTTCATTGGTGGCATTGTGGGTATTTCGAAAGCCAGCTTGACGGTGAAGACTTGCGTGTATGATGGCGAAGGCCTTTCTAATATGGGTAACGGCTCTACGGGTGCCATTGTCGGTAACCATTTGTCTGGAACGCTGACTTCTGCTCAAAACTATTATGACGATGACGCTTTGTTGGGTACGGGTAAGGGTACTGCGGCCGCAGACGTTCATAAGATGGACGAAGTGAATGTGGCCGAAGTGGCTTGCAAACTGAATAACGGAACCTTGACCGATGGCGTTTGCGATAAGGATTCGCCGTGGTCTGTGGGCGAAAAGTCGCTGGCTTTGAACGGTTATGGAGCGGCTACAATTTCTGTTTTGACGGTTAAGGTGACCCGGTATGGTGCCGTGACGATTACGGAATACCCCGATAAGACAGTCGCTGAAATTGATGGGGAGTATACCGGTAGTGATGTTACCGAAATGTCGAATGTCCATGCTGATCAGGTTGTGCTTAACAGAAAGTTTGAAGTTGGTAAAACATCTACCATTATGCTGCCTTTCTCGATTGATACGGCAAAGGTTAAGGGAGCTCAGTTCTATAGGTTTAAACGTATAGATATCGTTAATGACCAGCATAAGGTTATTATTGGAAAAGTCAAAACTTTGCAAATTGGAGCCAATACTCCATATATCGTAATGCCGAAAGCTTCGGAAATTACATTTGAAGGAGATGTTACATTTGATACGGGAATCAAACCCTCAGAAGTGTTGATTTACGAAAACTGGGAATTCAAGGGAACTTTTGCTTATAAGCAATTTGCTGAAGATCCTGAACTTGGTGAAAAATATGGATTTGCTGGACAGACGCAAAATGGTGCCAAAGTTGGGCAATTTGTTAAGTTGGGTGCTGCTACAGCTAATCCGTTCCGAGCCTACTTGATACAACATCAAGTGGCATTGACTAAATCTGTAAGCGGATCGTTTAACTCTGCAATTTGGACGATTACGAATGAAATTGATGTCGAAATTGTTGATGAAAACGATAATGTAATTCAAACGGGTACGCTTAACACGGCTACGGGCGAGTTCCGTATGGATCGCTGGTTTGATATGAACGGTCGTAAGTTGAATGTCAAACCTACCACCCGTGGTACATACTATTGCAATGGCAAGCGTGTGATTATTAAATAAAAGAGGTGTGAAAGTGAAAAATCAAGAAAAAAAAGAGTATGTTGCCCCGCAGATGATTGTGGAAGAATATGGCTATCAAGGCGCAATCTTGTTTGATAGTAGCTGTGAAGGAGAATTGGCTACATGTCTTGACGATAAGGACGACGACTAATTTATGGAGAATCTTATATGGATAGAAAATTTTTAAAACCATATAAATTCCCAAAAATGAAAGTCGTTGAATTACATCGACAAGAAGCCTTAATGCAATATAGCGGAAATATAGGTTTCCACGATTCCGAAAAGGAATACTTAGCATAAAATTCTTTAAGAGGACCCCTTGAGGGTTCTTTTTTATTTTATCTTTACGCGCATGGGTATGGTTCTGAAAAAGACGGACAAACTCCTGTTCGAACTCTTGCGGTTTGCGCTTGATACGACAGGTGAATTGCAGGGATTTAAAGAGGCTCCCTCTGACGCACAGTGGAAGGTTATTTACGAGCTGGCCAAACGTCAGTGTGTGCGTGGCGTCGCTTTTTCGGGAATCAAGAAACTGCCTGAAAATGTTCGACCTGCAAGGGCTTTGCTTTTGCGCTGGTCGCTCGATGCCGAAGCGATTGCCGGCAAGAACAAACTCATGGATCAAGAAGGCGCGCGCCTGACTCAAATTTTTGATGGTGCCGGCAGCAAGAATGCCGTTTTGAAAGGCCAGGCGAATGCGCGACTTTACCCTGATGTACTTTCGAGGCAAGCAGGCGATATTGATATTTGGGTCGAGGGTGGTCGTAAGGCCGTTTCTGAACTGCTTTATAAATTGAATTTGTTGACCCCGGAAACCGATGATCACGCTTATTCGCGACACCACATTCATCTGCCCGAAAATAAGGACGGAATCACTGTCGAGGTGCATTTTAAACCGGCATCGGGAATCCCGTTCCGCAATGGTTCGTTGCAAAAGTTTTTGAATGAAGAAATCCGCAAAGCCGAAAAGGTGCCCGAGGGCTTTTATTCGCCGTCGATCAAGTTTGCGCTCGTGATGCAAATGGCGCACTTGCAGCAGCATTTTTATAGCGGC
The DNA here is from genome assembly GCF_900316465.1 of uncultured Fibrobacter sp. Classification (NCBI taxonomy): domain Bacteria; kingdom Pseudomonadati; phylum Fibrobacterota; class Fibrobacteria; order Fibrobacterales; family Fibrobacteraceae; genus Fibrobacter; species uncultured Fibrobacter sp. The sequence goes on from NZ_ONDD01000004.1 coordinate 23,878, forward strand.
GGTCTGGGCCTAAGGCAGTATATGGACTACCTGATGCTGCTTAGGCATTCTACCGAAGGCGATCGTAGCGCAGCGGTAGCTGTCATGAAACGCCTGAGCATGATGCATGCATGTGGTGCTGTAATGTGGCTGCTGCAACAGGTGTTCGGACTAGAACAGGGCTTGATGCTTTGTGCGCCTGACCGCAGGCGTGGCGAAACCCTTTTGAAATTGGCGCTTGCGTTCGGTAATTTTGGTCAGTACAAGTCAAAACCCAAGAATGTTTTTGTTCGCTGGTTCAAGGACCGCCTGCAAGCTCTTTCGTGGCTCCCGTTTGATCCGGTGAATGCGATTTTCAAGGAACTCAAGTACTGGCGTGCGACAATCTCATTGATCCCTAAGCGCATTAAACGCAGGCGTATTGCTTTATGATGGAATGTTTTTATAGAGTGGCGGAACATGTGTTTGCCGTGTCGGCGCAAGCTGATGTTGGCGACAAGATTTTTGCCGAATGCATGGATAACTACAAACCGTTTGCGATTGAAAAAACGGATGATTGTCTTTTTGTTTTGAACGTAGAATGCGGCGAGGCGCCTGAATACACCGAAGAAACCCGTCAGGATGAAGAAGGCCAGCAGATTATTTGCGGGCTTACGGCTAAACAGGAATCGGCTTTTGATTTTCGCCTGTTCGGCGAGGCGATGGGTGTGTTGATTTGTTCGGCCGACTATAAAAAGGCTGTTCTTTATGTTCCGCAAAACCAAAAATTGAGTTCCCTTAAGTTTGCGGTGAATAACGCATTGATGGTGCTGTATGCAATCGCGACGGCGCCTTACAATACGGCGCTGTTCCATGCGGCGGTCGTGAGTTACAAAGATCGCGGCTATCTGTTCTTGGGTAAGAGCGGTACGGGCAAGAGTACGCATGCCAGGCTTTGGCTCAAGCATATTGCTGGCACAGACCTTTTGAATGACGATAATCCGGTGGTTCGCGTTTTTGATGGCGCTCGTGCGGTCGTTTATGGCTCGCCGTGGAGCGGCAAGACGCCTTGCTACAAGAATCAGGAATTTGCATTGGGTGGCTTTGTGCTGCTTTCGCAGGCTCCCTACAACAAGATTGCCCGCTTGCGTGGCGTGCAAGCTTTTGCCGCTCTTGTTCCGTGCATTTCGGGCAAGCGTTGGGAACGCGTGATTGCCGATGGTCTTCACAAGACTGAAAACGCGCTTGCCATGAATGTACCGGTGTGGTATTTGGAATGCTTGCCGGATGAAGCTGCCGCAAAGCTGTGCTGCGAAACGGTTTCGGCCTAACAGGATGCATGATGCAAAAGAAAGATGATGCGATGATTCTTTCCGAGGCGATTCGCCTGGTGGGCGAGGGTCTCGAAGTGACCTTCCCGGTGAATGGACGAAGCATGCGCCCGTTTATCGAGGGTGGCCGCGACAGTGTGGTGCTTGTTCGTCCAGAAAACGTGAATGTGATGGATGTGGTGCTCGCCAAAACGGATGACGGCCGCTACGTGATTCACCGCGTTATGGAAATGGCGGGCGACCGTGTAACTTTGATGGGCGATGGCAATTTACAGGGCCGCGAGCATACTGAATGTAAACAAATTTATGCTAAAGTGACCTATGTTGTGCATCCAAATGGTTACAAAAGATCTCTTTACACGCCTTTTATACAATTTGTCCAAAAAATGTGGGTGAGCCTTTTACCTTTGCGTCGTTATTTGCTTAAATTATATAGAGTCTACATTCGAATCCGGAATTTCTAGAAGGAGAGTACACCATGCACATCAAAAAAGGATTTGTTCTGCGCGAAGTCTGCGGTGAACAGGTAATTATGGGCGAAGGCGTTGGCGCTCTCGATTTCGGGAAGCTCCTTTGCCTGAACGAAACGGCGTCTTGGCTTTGGACGCGTGCAAGCGAACTCGGCGAATTTACCGTCGAAGCGCTTGCCGATGCGCTCTGTAGCGAATACGACGTTGCCGCTGACGATGCCTTGAACGATGTCAAGAGCATTGTTTCGCAGTGGCAAAACGTGAATGTAGTCGAATGAAATACCTTTCGTGGTTATGGAATAGGACGGAAGGATTCCGCCTGAACATAGCGCTCCGCATTGTATTTGGTGTGGGGCGAATCTCGCTTGGGCTATTGATGGTATGGCTCAGCAAGCGTTTTATAGACGAAACGATTCGCACGGGTAGTCAAGACGATATTGTGCGCATGATTGCTTTGCTTGTGGCGACGGTCGTGGGTGCGATTGTCTTGCGCATTGTTTTTTATTATATGACGAATGTGGCCATGGTCCGCCAATCGAATCGCTTGCGCTTGCAGGTGTTCGAGGGCTTGTTCTTGCGTAAGCTTTACGCGGGGGCTGAACTGCATTCGGGCGATGTGGCGTCTAGGCTTTCGAAAGATATTGAGTCGGTGTCGACCACGACCATGGAAACTTTGCCGCAAATGATTGTGACGGCGCTACAGCTGGTGGGCGCGTTCCTTTTGATGCGCTGGTTTGACCCGCGACTTGCCTGGGCTTTGCTGTTGCTTACGCCGGTGGCGATTGTGCTCGGTAAGCTGGTGTCTCGCAAACTCAGAAACATGACGCTTGCAATTCGTGAACGGGAATCGAAAATCCAGATGCAGGTGCAAGAGGGCGTGGAACACAATGTGCTCATGCGTTCGCTCGAAAGTGAAAGCTGGGTGGCGGGCCGTCTGGGCGACATGCAACAGCACTTGGAAAGCGATGTTTTGCGCCGTACGCGATTTACCACGCTTTCGCGTTTTGCGCTTGGGTCTGCTTTTGGGCTGGGTTATTTGCTAGCCTTTATTTGGGGCGGCCTCGGGCTGCGCGATGGGGCGATTACCTTCGGTATGATGACGTCCTTCTTGCAGCTGGTGGGCCAGATTCAGCACCCGATTCTTTCGATTTTGAACATGGTGCCGCAAGTGGTGCATACCACGGCTAGCATTGACCGCTTGGAAGATCTTGAAAAATCCAAGGAGCCCGAAAGTGACGGAACGCCTATGGCGCTTGAAGGTTCGCTTGGCGTGCGACTCGAGAACTTGCATTTTGGCTATGCGGCGGGCAGGCACGAGGTTCTGGAAGGTTTCAGCCACGATTTTGAGCCTGGTTCCAAGACGGCGATTATGGGCAAAACGGGTGCCGGAAAGACGACGCTGTTCCGGTTGTTGCTCGGCTTTGTAAGGCCCGATAGTGGGCGCATGCTGGTTTATTCAAGTTCCGAGGTGTGTGCGATTGGCAAAGAAACTCGCACGAATTTTGTGTACGTGCCGCAAGGCAATACCTTGCTGAGCGGGAGCGTCCGCCTGAACTTGCAGCTGGCCAAGCCCGATGCGAGCGAACAAGAGATGTTGCAGGCCTTGCATGCGGCCTGTGCCGACTTTGTGCTGGATTTGCCCGATGGCTTGGATACCGAAATCGGCGAGCGCGGTCGCGGCTTGAGCGAGGGCCAAGCGCAGCGAATCGGAATTGCCCGCGGGCTTTTACGGCCTGGGAATGTTTGGCTGTTTGACGAGGTGAGTTCTTCGCTCGATGAATCTACGGAGTGCGAATTGTTCGAAAGGCTGTTTGCGACTTACCCTGACAAGACCATGATTTTTGTGACTCACCGTTCGGCGATGTCTGAAATTTGCGACGAAGTCGTTCGACTTTAAATTTTTGCGATAAAGACGTTTAGCGAGAAGCCGCCGTGGCTGGTGGCGATGCATTTGGCGGCCGGATTGTGCTCGGGCGATAAGCCGGGGCACTCTCGCAGCAAGTTTGCGGTGCAGGTGTATGCGGAGCCGGGGCGGTTGTCGTCTTTGGGCGCAAGGATGGCGACCGTGAGCGATTGGCCGAGGGCCTGCAGGGCGTGGGCGAGCTCGGCGAGTCGGCGGCCGAGGCGCGTGTAAAGCTTGGGTGCGTCAAAATCAAGGCGCTTGCCGTAGGGCGGATTCAGCACGATAACGGGGGAGGCTTCGCTCGGATTTGAGTTGTCAGAGTGAATTCCGGCCTGGCAGGCGTTGGCAATTTCTTGGGCGGTGTAGTCGAAAAAGTCGCGGAGCAGCGGCGAGACGAGCGCGGGCTCAATGCCTGCGAGCGGCGAGCACTCTACATTGTGCTTGATGATTTCGACAGCCTTAGGCGAAATGTCGGAAGTGATGATTTTCGCAATGGATTGTTTCGCTCCGTTGTCGCCGTCAACGACGTTTCTCGTGATGAAATTCCACGTGGCTTCTTTGAATGCGGGCTGGTGTTTTAAGGCGAAATCGCGGCATTTGCCTGGAATGAGTCCGTTTGCCATGTATGCTGCTTCGAGACTGAAGGTTCCGCTGCCAGCCATTAAATCGAAGACTGCGATTTCTTTGGAGGGCGCAACACCTGATGCTTCAAATAGCATTGCGGCGGCGATGGTTTCCTTGAGGGGGGCGTCATTTACGAAGCGTTCGTGGCCTCGCTTATAAAGTTCTTCGCCAGAAAGATCAAGCCAAATCGTACAGCGGTCATCGATGAGTGTCACGTGTAAGAGCAGTGGCTCTGACAAGGAATGCTGTTCCCGGCCTTCGCCGGGATGACGTTGGGCCAGGGGGAGGCTTCCCCCTATTGTTTTTTGCAAGCGCTCGGCGACGGCGTCGCTGTGGTACAGGCGCGAATGCTTGCATGTCACGTGGATTTGGTCCGGAGGCGCAGCAAGGTATAGCTCCCACGGAATTTCGGCGGCTTTCTTTTCCAAATCGCGGAAATTCTCGGCTTTGAAGTCGTCAACGTGCATCAAAATGCGGTTGGCGATACGGCTGTAAGCGACCGCTTTCCAGGCTTCGGTAATCTTGACGGTAAATTCAACTTTTCCGTCGCTTGCGGCGTGCGGCTTGCCTTCGTCGTCAACGAAATCCAAACCGAGTCCGAGCAATTCTTGAACAAGTGTCTGTTCAAAACCGAGAGGAACAATCGCCAAAAAACGGTGAGGCTTACCGATTATCTGGCGTTTGATTCGTTTTTCAAGGGCCGTAGAAAGCATTGCAAGATTGTTTTAGTAACCGAAATCGTCTGAATCGGCGTTGAAATCATCGTTGCCGTAGGAATATTCTTCGTCGTCTTCGGGCGGCGGGGGCTCAAAACCCTCGGGAGGTTCGTCGGCTGGCATTTGCTCTTCGGAATAATTTTCAGAAGCGAAGTCAGCAGGGGGCTGCGGCACATTTTCTGCAAATTGAGGATCGCTCGGTTGCGTGCTTTGCGGTGCAGGTGTCGCTTGAACAGGCGCAGCTTGAACCGGTGCGGACGCTGCTTGAATGGATGCCGGCGTAATCACGGTTGGCGCTGCAGGCATCGGGGCGCCTTGAATCACCGACTGGAACAATATCAGCTGTGCCTTGCTGCGAACCACTTGGTCGGCGAAGGCATCAATCGTAATCTTTTCGGCGTTGAACAAGGCGTTCAACTTTTGCATGCCCTGCGTAAACTTGGACATCTGCATGCGCGTTTCGACCGCTTCGTTGCTTGTCAACGGAATCAGGTGCTTTTGCCTGTCGCAGAGCTTGGTTGAAAATACGGTCAGCGTCTGGTAAAATTCGATGATTTCTTGCGGCGTTTTCCACTTTTCTTCGGGCAAGCCTTCCAAAAAGAGCCTGAGCGTGGGCGAGACGTTTTCGTACATCAGCTGCGGCGAAACGGCGCCAGTTTCGGCGTAAAGTGCAATGGCTGAATTCACAAATTCTTCGACCACCGGAGATTCAAACATGCGGACTCCGCTCGCGGCCCAGTCCATGTCAAAGTATTCCAGCGCGCGGTCCATCAGCGTCGGGTTTCGAAGCACTAAGTTCGCAAAACGGATTTCCATGGGCGGAATGCTTGCCCAATCGAGCGTGGCGGCCTGCTCCAGTTGCGGAATCACTTCTGGTGCGCCGGTGGCGGCATTTGCTGCCATCGGTCGGCGTTCTTCGAAACCTTTTTGCGGCTTTAGGCTTTTTACCTGGGCCAAGGAACGGCTCGTGTTGAATCGCTCCGCAATCAGCTTCACATACTGATTTTGAAGCTCGCGGTCGGTAATGCTTTTTACAAGCGACTTGGTGTAAGTCACAAAGCGGGCGCGTTCTTCGGGGCTTTGCATGTCGTGCTGACGGGCCAAATAAGAAAGCCAGTCTTCGGATTCGCGCAAAGCCGCACGGAATGCGTCTGCACCGCGTTCATTCACAAAGTTGTCGGGGTCGATCTTGGTGCCATCGGGGCGCGAAAGCGCAAACACGCGGGGCGCAATTCCCTTGGGCAAGACAATTTCCAAACTTCTGAGGGTTGCCTTCTGGCCGGCTGCGTCACCGTCGAATACCAAGTAGGCGGTGTTGGCGTATCGTGCAAGAATGCTCGCGTGGGTTTCGGTCAAAGCCGTTCCCGAGGCGGCCACCACGTTCGTGACGCCGCCTTGATACAGGCTGATCATGTCAAAGTAGCCTTCAACGATAATCACCGCGTTTTCTTTCGCGATGCTTTGGCGGCTTTGGTGCAAACCGAACAGGATATCGCTCTTATGGTACAGCGCCGATTCCGGGCTGTTCATGTACTTCGCGCGCTTAAAATCCTTATTGTCGCTTAAGTCGCGGCCACCGAAGGCGACAATCACGCCTGAAAGGTTTTGGATGGCAATCATTAAGCGATCGCGGAACTTATCCGAGATGCCGCCATTTTCTTTTTCGACGGCAAGTCCCGCCTTGACGCAATCCAGCGGCGAAAAACCGTTCTTGACGGCATACCCGATAAAGCCTTCGCGGCCCTCCGGAGCGTAACCGATATGGAACTGCTTGCGGGTGGCATCGGTAATGTGGCGGCTGGCGAGATACTGGAGCGCCTTGGGAGAAAGAGCGAGCTGCTGCTCAAACCATTCGCAGGCTAGTTCGTTCAGCCTGCGGACCATGGCGCGTTCTTCGGTCTTTTCGCTGTCTTCAGGGGCGCCTAGCTGGGGGAGTGCAAAGCCGGTAAAGTTTGCGACCCATTCCACGGCTCCCTTAAAATCCATTTTTTCATGTTCTTGCACGAACTTGAAAACGTCACCGCCGGCACCACAGGCAAAGCATTTGTATATGCCCAGACTCGGGTTCACGTTCATAGAAGGGCTTCTGTCATCATGGAAGGGACAGACGCCCAGGTAGCGGCCATTTCCGGAACGTTTCAGCGGAACAAAATTCTCAATGACCAACGCAATATCTGCGTGGGCTTTGAGTTGCTGAATGATTTCGTTAGAATAGAACGCCACGGCTCAAATTTAGCAAGAAAGGCTGTTGAAATTTTGACACGGATATAAAAAAAGAATCCGTTCTTGATGAACCGGATTCTTTTTAGTAGCGGGGGCAGGACTTGAACGCTGCGACCTTCGGGTTATGAGCCCGACGAGCTACCAACTGCTCCACCCCGCGTCGAGGTTGCACCATATATAGTAAATTTTTATAGCCCTGTCAAGGGTTTTTTACACGAATTTTTTCAGAATATGCTTGCTGGCGACGAAATAATCAATACCGCTAATAATGGTAATTGCGGTTATGACGCCCATCACAGCTTGCGGGAAAATTGCCCAGAATGCTTGATAATTGGGGATAATCGCTTCCATCGGATCAAGGGCGCCAAGCAATATGGCGACAATTCCGATACCCTGGAGAGCTGTCTTCCATTTGCCGCTACGGCGAGCCGGCATAATCAAGCCTTCGCTTGCTGCAAGTGTACGGAGTGTTTCGACACTCGATTCGCGGAAGTAAATGAGGGCGACCATCCACACCGGGGCATATCCTGTAGCGATAAAGCACATGAAAATTGTCATGTTCGAAATCTTATCGCTGAACGGGTCCAGATACTTGCCTAGCGTGCTCACTTCGCCGAGTTTGCGGGCGAGGTAGCCGTCCAAAAAGTCGGTCAGCATAAAGCCAAGCACCATCACCAACGAAAGGCTCTTGAAAACGAGGCTGTTGTTGCTGTAATCCAGGTCGTTATCGTAGAAGAATACCCACAAGAAGAACGGTGTCAGCACAATGCGGCTCATGGTCAGCTGGCTTGCGATTGACAATGGCTTACGGTGAGCGGGGTCGCGGTAATACCAGTAGGCATATGCAACGGTCGAGGCGATAATCAAGAGAATCGAGGTTACCATGCAAATCTGCTGGTAATCTTCGAGATTCAGCAAGTACACGCCCATGGTTACCGTAATCGCGATATTCGACAACTTGCTCCAACGACGCTTGCGGGGGAGTGATTTGCCTTCGCGGAGCACGCCGAGGCTAAAGAGCGTGTGGGCCACCAGGCGGGCAAGCAAGAATACGCAACCCACGGCAAGCAATTTCTCGGTTTGATCGTTTTGAAGCAAGTCGCGCACGAAAATGCTGGTCATCACTGCAAACGAAAGGAATCCGTCAACCACGTTCAGCCAGAGTCGGTAATAGGGCTTTTCAATTTCTTGCGAACGGAGTTGGTACAAATTAACCCAACCCATGATGAGGGCGATTGCAACCAGGGCGGTGGCGGTTTTGGCCATGCCCATCCAGATAAAGACAATGACGGCTATAAAAACCATAGCTCGCAAAACGCTCCAAACTCGTGAGCGCAGTCTAATATCGGATGTCTGTTCTTGTGTCATTTAAAGCCTCTGTCAAACTTCTAATAGTTGTCTTGCGTGCTCGCGAATCGTGTCGCTTTCGCCACCGAGCATGCGAGAAAGTTCCTTAATACGACCGTCGTGGTCCAGTTCGACCACATGCGTGTACGTGCGGCCGTCGATTTCTTCTTTGCTGACCGCGAGTTGGTTCTTGGCTCGGCTTGCCACCTGGTGCAAGTGCGTAATCGTGAGCACTTGGTGGTGCTGGCCCAAGTTCTTTAATGCCTCGCCGATGCTGTTGCCGACTTCGCCGCTGATTCCGGAATCCACTTCGTCGAATATCAAGAGGGGAACGCGGTCGAGGTCGGCCATCACGCTCTTGATCGAAAGCAGTACGCGGCTGAGTTCGCCGCCCGAAACCGCTTTTTGCAGGCCCTTGAAGCCTTCGCCGGGGTTTGGGGCGAGCGTAAATTCAATCTTGTCGGCGCCGTTCGGCGACAAAGACTGCATGGTAATCGATGTCGCAAAAATCGCCTTCGGCATGCCGAGCGTATTCAGAATGGCGCTTACGGCCTTGTCATAGCGTTCCGCGGCATTCTGGCGAGATGTTGTCAGCTTGAGGGCTGTTGCCTGCAATGCTTCGAGCGCCTTCTTGGATTGTCTGGAAAGTTCTTCCAAATCGGCGTCCAGGTTTTCAAGGCTCGAAAGTTCTTCCTTGCGTTGTTCGGTCAAGGCAATCAGGCCTGCGACATCGGTGCGGTATTTGCGCTTGAGCTTCTGAATCGCCGCGATGCGGGCGTTGGCGCGGTCAATATCTGCAGCGCTCATGGCTGCAGACGGACGCAAACGCAGCAAGTCCTTGCATACGCATTCGTACGGGTCTGTCACTTCTTCAAGCGATTTTAAGTAATCTTCGTAATCAGGGAGCTTTGCAGCGAGTGAACGCAACTTGGACTGCAAAATTTGCACTTGGTCCAAGAGCCCGTTTTCGCCACCGAGCATCCCTTGAATGTCGTTCAAGTAGCGAGTTTCGGCTTCTTGCTTGCTTGCGCTGTTCACCTTTTCTTCGAGGGCTTCTTCTTCGCCTTCTTTCAGGGATGCTTTTGAAAGTTCATCGAATTGGAACTTCAAAAAATCCTTCTGGGCGGCCAAGTTCTTTGCGCGCTCTTCGGTAGCCTTGATTTCGTCTTGGATCTTATTCCAGGCGGTCCATTCGCTTGTGTATTCGGCGAGCAGTTCACCGTTTCCGGCAAAGTCGTCGAGCATCTGCGTATGCGTGCGAATGTCGCGCAGCAAGAGCTGTTCGCTCTGGCCGTGCATCTGGATCAGTTCTTCGCCCAAGCGCTGTAAATCGGGGAGAGCTACCACGGCGCCGTTCACGCGGGCTCGGCTCTTGCCGTTTTCCTGGATTTCGCGGCGGATAATCAGTTCGTCATCGCTGTCAAGCTCCAGTTCTTCAAGAACCTTCTTGACTTGCGGTTCGTTTGCAATATCGAATGTGGCTTCGACGACGGCTTTTTCTTCGCCGGTACGCACCATGGTAGATTGCGCCTTGTCGCCGCATACTATGCGGAGCGCCTTTAAAAGCACTGATTTTCCGGCACCGGTTTCGCCGGTAATTGCAGTAAAACCATCGCGGAAAGGAACTTCCGCATTCGCAATCAAAGTAAATCCACTAATCGACAGGTGCTTTAACATACGACAATTAAATTAGCAATTTAGCTTGACACTAAGTGTCATTTTTCAAATTCGACAACACTGCGATAGATGGGGCGACCTTCCTTGCGGTACTTCTTTTCGAAGCCGGTCATAATACCTTCGGTCGGTTCTGCGGTGTTTCGTTCCAGAATTTTGCAACCCTTAAAGTTGTCGAAAACTTCGAGCGCGACTTCGTTGTATTCCTGGTGGTCGGTACCCCAGTAGAAAATGTGCTTGCCCGGCTTCAATACGCGGGCGACTTCTACCAGAAAATCCGGGCGTAAAAGGCGGTTCTTGTGGTGGCGTTCTTTCGGCCACGGGTCCGGGAAATACATGTGGAATGCATCCACCGTATTGTCTTTCACGCAGTCGCGCAAAAAGAAGAATACATCGCCGCGGAGCATGGTGGCGTTGGCGAGGGCACCTGCCTTGTCCATTTTGCGCTGGGCAAACTTGGCCCAAGTGTAGTCCCATTCGCTGCCCATGATGACGGTGTCGGGGTGCTTGGGAGCGTATTCCGAAAGGAATCCGCCCTTGCCGCTACCGATTTCGACTTCTACGCGGTCACCCATGTTCGGGAACATGTCTTTCCAGTTAAAGTCCAACTTGTGGGGGAGTCCGTCGGGCGTTGCAATCGGCTTGCGGTCGCCGTGGGTACGGAACACGTAATGCCAAAGGCCCTTCGATTCCGGGTCTTCTTTCAAGTCGCGGTAAAATTCAGGAATAACGACTTCTTTGGGTTCTTTTTCTTCGTTCAATTCTTCGTTTGCCATAAAATTTCTTTCGTCTAAATAAACGCGACGATCCTATCCAAAAACTTTTCCGGAATCTCCTTCGCAATCATTTCGCGAATGTACTTTTCGGAATACTTCATCGAAAAATGCGCCAGGATAATCTTTTCGCATTTCACTTGATCGCCTAAACGGTTCAATGCGTCTGCAATCTGGGTAATATGCGTGTGGCCCTTCTTGTGGCTCATTTCATAGTCTTCGGGAGCGAGGAATGTGCATTCCGTAATCAGCACCTTCGACTGGAATACGCGCTGGTTTTCTAACAGGCTTTCGCCCATGCAGTCGCCCATAAAGCTCACCAGCGGATCGTACACTTCACGTGTGATTTCGGTACCGCTTTCGCGCAACTTGATGATTTCGTCGGGAGTCTTGCCCAGGTATTCATCCTTGAGCTTTTTCTTGTAATGGTACAAGGTGCCGCCCATGGCGTAAATGGAATGCTTGACTTCAAACGCTTCAAACGCCAAGTCCTTGCGGTGTTCCAAAAACAGGAGGTCGCCCGTGTTTACCGGGACGATTTCAGGATAGCGGAACTTGGTTTCGGGCACTCCCTCGAACATGGCTTCGGAATGAATCCAATTGCGGGCTTTTTCGCAAATGCTCTCGGGCATGTAATAAGTGCTTTCGCGCTCGACACCCATCATCTTGCGCAAACTGTAGTGACGCATTAGGCAACGGGCGTGGTCCCCGTGGGCGTGAGTCAAGAAAACGTGGTTCAGCGAGGTCGCCGAAAGCGGACATTCGCCCATATCGATGCAAAAATCCAGCTCCGGAAGCTGTATATAGGTAGCAAGCCCCGAAATCGAGAACCCGACAACGGAAGTGCACGAGGTGTTCACGTGAACTTGCTTTAAGGCGTTATGAATGTATTTACTCTCTGCCATGAATTTTCTACGCCAAATGTAGAAAAAAAGAAAAGCCCACTTATGTGGGCTTACTAAGTTTTACCAACTAAGCTCTATAACTACTTGGTCTTTGCGTTTTCTGCGACTAGCTTGTCGAAATCTTCACAACTTAAAGCTTCGATATGGTTACCCATGGCGACGCTACGGGTACGGGCATTACCCTTCTTTTCGGGAATACGGAAGCAGAAACTGTAGACATTCCCCTTGTCGGTCGGGATGCCCATTTTGAAAATACGGATACGCTGGGCGCCCTTGTTGTAAATTTCGTGATAATCGTAGGAATTCTTGATCTTTTCGAGGCGCTTTTGCTGGGAAAATTCAATTTCTTCGGTAATGGGGCCTTCCAAAAGGAGCGGTAAGGAGTTCTGGAAACGGAGTTCGAGTTTTTCACCCGATTTTACAATAGATGTTTCTTGCGGCTTGATCAGGTAACGCTGCTGCGGGATGTTCTTATAGGCAAGGGTATGCACTGTACGAACACCGCACATTTCACGCATATCAGGCTGTTCCACAAAGTCAATATCGCGGCAGATAGGGGGCATGTTTGTCGGAACATCCAAGTTTTCGCCAGCGTTGTTTGAACCGGCACAGGCGGAAAGGAGGGTAGCTATAGCGAAACCAGAGAATAGCAAGATTGAAGATTTCATGCTTTAAATATAATTTTATTATTCCGAATTGCATTTATTTTCTTTAGAAAGTTCAAATTTTTTTAACCGAGAATTGTAAACTTTTTGTTTCCTCAATGGGTTTTTAGGCTGAAATGTCAGAGTATCGAGGGATAAAATCATCTTTACTCCCTAGGGCTGTTAAAAAAATGTATTTTTGCCGCGGATTAAGAATTGGGTATAACATGAATATTTACAGCTGGAACGTGAACGGGTTGCGCTCTGCCCTTAAAAAGGGTTTTACGGACTGGTTTGCTGCAACGAAGCCGGATATCTTGTGCTTGCAAGAGGTCCGTGCCGAGGTAGACCAGATTCCTGAAGAGGTCGCAAACCCCGACGGCTACTTTGCCTATTGGAACCCTTGCCGTCGCAAGAAAGGTTACAGTGGCGTAGGTATTTATACCCAAATTGAACCTGATCGCGTGAACTATGGCTTCGATATTGAGGAATTCGACGAAGAAGGCCGCGTGCTCCAGCTCGTGTTCCCGGACTGGGTTCTCAATAGCATTTATTTCCCGAATGGTGGCCAGGGCGATGACCGCCTGGACTACAAGCTCCGTTTTTACGATGCCTTCCTTGAAAACTGCAAGCGCTGGATTAATGATGGTAAACATGTGGTAACGCTCGGCGATTACAATACTTGCCATAAGGAAATCGATATCGCACGCCCAAAGGAAAACGAGGATGTCAGCGGATTCTTGCCGATAGAACGCGCGTGGATGGACAAGTATGTTGAAAATGGCTTTGTAGACTCATTCCGTCTGTTGCATCCCGAAGATCGTGATCGCTATTCCTGGTGGTCAAACCGTTTTGGTGCTCGTGCACGTAACGTGGGTTGGCGTATCGATTATGCTTTTGTAGACGAAGGCCTTGTTCCCAACATTATCAATGCCGAGATACATCCAAATGTGATGGGCTCGGACCATTGCCCAATCAGCATTGAACTTGAACCTCCGTTTGCGCCGCTGCCTATTGCGACTCCGGCTCCTGCATACGAACAATAAAAAAACGCTCCTTTTGAGGAGCGTTCGCTTTTTTAGCACTTAATTTGCTTTGACATTTTTCCAGGCATCGTCAAAGAGCTTGACTGCATCACCTGGGTAGCGCAAGAATACCATGCGGTCTATTTCTTCGCGGGTGGGGTTGATGACGCGGTTATTCTTGAACTTTTCGTCAATGAGCTTGAGCGACGCCCTATTGGGAGATGCATAGTTGATTGTTGTTGCGAGTTTTGCGCCGTTTGGGGCGTCAAGAATGTAGTTCATGAATGCGTATGCGCCTTCGGTATTTTGTGCATGGCTACTGAGCGTCATGGCATCGACCCACATAAAGCTCCCTTCAACGGGAATGGCGTAGCGCAGCGTCGGGTCTTCCGAGATGGCGTCCATGGCTTCTCCGTTAAATACAATCGCTGCCCAGTATTCGTTCGCAAGAATTTTGTCCTTGGCGGCAACGGAACCTTCGAAACCGGCGAAATTCGAGTCGCGTTTGATTTCGCGAATCCATTCAACGGCCTTGTCGATATCTTCTGGTCTAAAACTGTTGGCGTTTATACCCTTCGCCTGCAATGCAATGGAAAGCATGGAACGGGATTCGTCAAGCAGGCTGAATTTGCCTTTGATTTGCTTGGGGTTGAAAAGCGTGTTGTAGCTTACGCCGCTGGGGTTAAGCGTCGTGTCGCGGTAAAGAATGCCTGTGGTTCCCCATTGGTAGGGGAGCGTGTACATGTTATTTGGATCGTATACGGGGTTCTTGAACTGATCGGCGATGTTTACTTTGTTTGGAATCTGGTCCATGTCTATGCGAGCAATCAGCCCCAAGTGAATCAATTGCTGAATCATCACGTCCGAAGCAATTACCACGTCGTACTGTTTTTCCATGGCTGCCTGCAGTTTATCAATCATTTCTTCTTGGGCTTCGTATTCTACCAACTGCAGTTTATAACCGGTTTTCATCTGAAAATCGGTTATCATATCAGGATCCATGTATTCGCTATAAGTAAGGACCGTGACTGTCACAGGGTGCTGCTGAGACTGTTTGTCGCAACCGCAAAGAAATCCTGTCGCAAGGAGTATCGTTGCAACAGCGATGTGAAAAAACATTTTTTTCATACCCTCTCCTTCCTTCTTTGACAGTCCTCCTAATCCCCTCTTAGGCGTAGACTAGCTATGCAGGTATTCTATGATTGCATCGTGGATGGTCGTGAATACGCTGCGCAGTTCGTCTTCATCTTCTTCCAGAAGCGTTACGCGGAATCCCTTCAAGTCCGTGCAGAAACTGGTACTCGGCACCACACAAATTCCCTTAGCGCCAAGCAGGTAGTACACGAAACGGTAGTCCAGATTCGTGGTCTTGCTGCACCATTCTTCGACTTTCTTCTTGATAATCGGATTGTCGATCTTTAAGCTCTGATGGTTGTTGAGCGTACCTTCGCGGAAGATAATTGTATTGTAGAATGCACCGTAGGTCGGGTTGAAATACAGTTCCGGAATGTCGGAAAGGATTTCATTGATGATTGCGCTACGGCGGCCAATCTTTTCGTTCAATGCATCACGGTGTTCCTTGAAGCGCTTGTCACCAAGCACGCGCGGAATCGTCATCTGCGGGAGCGTGGTCGAGCAGACTTCCACCATCTTGGCGTTGTCCAAAGCGCGGCAGAAGGCGTCGAACTGTTCGTCCTTGTCGCGGTTGTAGTATTCGGCCCATCCGCAACGAGCGCCCGGCCACGGGTATTCCTTGGAAATGCCCTTGAGAGCGATACCCGGGACATCGCCGATGTATTCGGCGAGTGCGTAAGCGTGGGCGCCATTGTACGTAATCTTGTTATAGATTTCGTCGCAAATGATAAACAGGTTGTAGCGCTTGGCGATATCCACGATTTTCTGGAGTATTTCAAGCGGATAGACCATGCCGGTTGGGTTGTCCGGGTTCAAGATGAGGATGCCCGCGATGCTCGGGTTGTACTTCACCTTGTTCTCGAGTTCTTCGAGGTCCGGGTACCAGTGGTTTTCCGGCTGCAAGCGGTAGGTGATGGGGGCCGTGTGGGCGTGTGCCGCTTCGGCAGAACTGTGAGTGGAGTAGGCCGGGGCCGGTCCGATAATGCGGGTCGTCATCGAAAGAAGACCGTAAATCGTTGCAATTGCGTCGCCAAGGCCGTTAAAGAACAGGATGTCGTCCACGTTAATCTGGGCGCCGCCGAGCTTGTTGTTTTCCTTCACCAGGAATTCACGGGTCTCGAGCATACCCTTGGACGGACAGTAACCATAGCTGCGGTTTGTTTTAGCCAGGTCTACAACAATATCCTTAATCCAGTCAGGAATCTGACATTTCTTTTCGATGGGGTCACCAATATTTTCCCAGTGAATGGGGAGGCCGAGTGCCTTGAGCTGGTTTGCCTTCTTCACGATCTCGCGGATTTCGTAAGAGAGTTCCTTGGCACCTTCGCTCAATAGTCTTCTGCGCATTTTATGCTCCTGTATAGGTATCGAAAATTCTTGTTTTTACCTTGTAATTATAGAATATAATCTTTTAAGAATTTTCGTTTTTCCTTATGGTTAATGGTTAAAAAGGGTATAAACCGTGAGCCAGGAACGGCACGGTGTGAACGTGCCGTGATGGCGAGAGCTCGTGAGGACCCGGAGGTCTTGTCACTTGATATGACGAACGAGCGGTCTAAAAAAGGGTAGCCTGTTGCGGGGCTGCCCTTGAAACTTTTTGTCTGGATTTAAGCATTATGCTTTACAGATTTTGGTTTCTCTGGACAGCCCCATAATAGCTCGGGCTGCTGCCGGGCTTGCTGCTTTCGCTGCTGCTGCGATGTTCTGTCCAAAGATTTTATTCATGCGCCTAAATATACTTTCAGAGATGTGAAATTGTCAAGGTTTGGTGGGTAATTTTTTATTTTTGCAGATATGACACACGGCATGATATATGACCCGATTCGCGGGAAAGATGTTCCCGATACGCCCGAAGAACGGGTGCGTCAGGCGACTATCAAATTCCTGATCGATGAAGTCAAGGTGCCTCAGAACTTGATTGCGGTGGAGTTTGCGCTTTCGACGGTGGAGCCTAAAACTGATGACCGAGTGGATTTGCTGGTGCAAGATTTCAAGGCGTCTGGTGACTTAAAACACCCGTGGCTCTTGGTGGAATGCAAGGCTCCCGGCGAGTATACATGGCAAGCTTTACAGGTGCAGTTGAATAAGTACTTGCAAATTCTTACTCCCAAGTACGTAATGCTTTCTTTGGGCGATGCCGTGCGCTACTTTGCGCTGGATGCTGTAACCAAGCGCTTCATGAAAATTGAGAAATTGCCGGAATTTAAATAATGCGGCTACTTTACGACTGATTGTACGCTTCCGTCCTTAAATCGAGTCGTAAGCGTGTCGCCGGGCTTGAGCTGGCTCTTGTTACGAACAAACTTTCCGTTGGCATCAAGCGTAAGCGTGTAGCCTTTTGAAAGTGTCGTTTCGGGGTCGGCATTCTTGACACGCAGCTCCACCAGGTTGAATCTTGATTTTTCAAGATCCAGAATCTTGCGGGAACCTTGATGCAAACCTTCGCTGTCGCGGGCAATGCGCTCGCGCTCGCCTCTAAAAATGAACTGCAAATCCTTTTGCATGTTGCTTCTGTAGAGCGAAAGTTTGAGGGCTTCTTTCTGAATCAGGGCATTCACCTTTTGCTGCAAGCGGTTGCCTGTATTAGAAAGTTCTTGCTTGTAGTCGTGAAGGACTTCTTTAGTTTGCCCGGCGATTTCTTGCGCTGTCGAAAGCATCTTGTTCCAACTGTCCGCAACGCGGTCAAGCAAGCGCTTGGCGGTATCGGTCGGCGTAATGCAGGACTGGTACGCGACTTCATCTAGCAAACTGCGGTCAATCTCGTGCCCGATTCCGGTGAATACGGGCAGCGGAAAGTTTGCGACAGCGCGACACAATGCTTCGCTATCGAAAAAGTTTAAATCCGTCTTGCTTCCGCCACCGCGGATAATGCAAACTACGTCAAGCTCCGAATCTTTGGCGAGTTCTTCGAGTGCAGCAAGAACTGTAGATTCGGTTTCGGATCCCTGCATTTTGGCATACACCGTTTTCACCTTGAAGGCGAACGGGGATTCTGCGAGTTTTGTGGTAAAATCCTTGTAGGCGGCGGTGCCTTCGCCGGTAATCAGGCCCACGCGAATGGGAACATCGGCAAGCGTCAAAGCCTTGTTCTTCTCAAGTAAGCCTTCAAGCGCGAGCCTCTTTAAAATGGCACTTTTGGTAAGCGCCAGTTCGCCGAGCGTGTAAACGGGGTCTATGTCTAGAATTTGCGCCTGCAGTTTGCCGTAAGGCACGTAAAGGTCTGCCTTAATCAAAAAACTGACCTTGAGCTGCTCCTTAAGTTCAAAAGGTTGCGGGTAATTCTCTATTTTAGCGCGGATGGCTGCGAATTTGGCCGCAAAACAGTAAAGCGGTACAGTCGCGAGCGGATTCACGTTCCCTTCTTCAAAGTCCGCAATACTCAGGTAAACGACTTTCGATTTTTCGTTAATCTGGGTAATCACGCCACGCACCCATACGGCAGGGGTTGATTCTACCTTCTGCTTCAAGGCTTTCATGTATTGCGTAACGGAGTAGGACTTGTTTTCGGTTTCCATGCGCAGAATATACTATTTTTAGGACATGTCTAAAGTTGTTTCAGCCATGGAAGTCCGCCAAAATTTTGGCTCGATGTTGAACCAGGTTTCTCTCAAGGACGAAGAAATTGTCATAGAACGCGCAGGAAAACCCCTGGCGCGTCTGGTAAACGTGAACGCTCCGACGGCAGGGCTTTTAGACTTTCGCGATATCGGTAAACTTCCGAACCAAATCTGGGAAGATTAGTCCGCTTTAGCAATAATCGTAATGGTCAGAGTGTCGCGCATAGAGGGGTCAGCGACACTTTGGGCAATCAGTTGAGCCTTTTCGCCAATTCCGCTTTCAAGCGCAATCAGGTAGTTCGACGAAATTTCCTGTTCTTCTTCACACGATTCAGACTTGTAGTTACTACTGTTGTTCAGGTAGTCAAGCGTTTTGCACGGCACATACCAGGCAATGTCTGAACCAATAATATCCCAAGAAGTTTTGGAATTTGGAGTCATCAAGAAGTCAAAGTTTTCGAAACGCATGGTGTCGCCAACAGCAAGAACCTTTTCGTTTAGCGGAACGTCTTTTTCGGAATCGTAGAACTTCATTTCTTTTAAGAGGCCGGGCTGCTGAACCATGGTGTAGAGCTGCAGCACGTAACGCAGGCTGTCAGGAATGCCTTGGTCGTACGGGTCGGAATTCAAACGAAGGTAATGCAAGTAATACGGGCCTTCGGGCATGTCTCCGCTCACCTTAAAGCTTCCGCCGTAAACGCTGCTGATTTTGGCCTGAGACTTCTTTTTCTTGTCCAAAATTTCAATAGATACGTTCTGGAAATTTTCGTCGTTGTAGTTCTGAATCCAGTGTTTGACGATTACGGAATCTCCCTTCTTGTAGTCACCGATCCACACGAACTGTTCCTGACGTAAGTTGTACTTGTACGTACCAATGTCGTCTTTAGGACGGGTGCGCTCGTAAGCTTCGCCGGGGTACTTGATTGAATCCGGATTAGAGAAATATTCGCCCTGTTCAAGTTCGCGGGCTTTGGTAATGGCTTCAAAGAAGGCGTACGGGCCTGTCCAAATGCTAGAGAAAGATTCAGGCTTGATCTTGATCGACCAGTTCACGGAATCATTCGGTACCAGCATGGTATCGAGATTCGTTTTTGAAGAACCGAGTTCCTTGTCGCCATCGGTAAGCTTGTAGAGAATAATGTTTTCGCCGACGGTGGTGAGGTTTACGCTGTAGCCTTCGTTAGCGGAGAATGCGATAGACACTTCCTTGGGCGCGTTGTCAATTAAAAGAATGCCGCGCAAGGTGTCGCTCATCTTCATGGAAATCTTTTCGTCTTCGCCTGTGTACTTGTAATAAGTCGTATCAACGACGACCTTGAGCTTCATGCTGGATTCATCGCTGAATTCGCCTTCAAGTTCAAGGAAGTAGTGGTTGTCGTTAAAGGTTACGAAGGTGTTGGAATCCCTGAAAGTTGCAGAAGAATCTGCACCAAAGCTGGGTATCAAGGCGTTTCTATAAACGGAATCTTTGCGGGCTGCCGTTTTGGGGGCAGCCTTGGTTGCCTGCAGGTAATCTCCGTATTCGCTCTTGATTCGAATTTGGTCATTTTCAATGTTAGAGGTGCTTGCGAATACCTTGATGCGACTGCCTTTCGGGAATTCGCCCAAGTATAGCGGCATCGTGGTTGCCGTGCTGTCAAGGTAAATTTCGCTTTCGTCCATTTTGGAGGAATCACCCTTGAACAGTTCCAAGTAAATGCGGAGCGTGTCGCCGAGTTTGACGGTATCCTTGTAGTCAAGGTCTGCACGAGTGCTCAAGGAGCTACTCGACCTGAACGAAGGAACCGAGGAACTGGACTCTTCGTCAGAGGCCGAAGAACTGGAGTCGTCGCCGCATGCGGTAAAGGCGACGGTCATGAATAATGCTGCACTAAGGCTAAATAGTTTCTTGAACTGCATTTGGTGTCTCCTAGTTCAGGATATAGAATTGCTGCTCGGCGGTGAATGCTTCGCCGATTACGCGAAGAATATATTTGCCGGTGGGGAAGGCCATGGCCTTAAACTTGAAGTGGGTTTTCTTTTCGCCAGCGAGGTCGCGGGCTGCGACAGTAAGCATGCGCTTTCCGAATTCGTTCACGATTTCAATCTGCACGAACTGCGGGTAACCGACTGTCAAGTCAAAGTCGCACTCCAAACTGTAAATGTCGATGTTTACCTTGGTAAGCGTATAACCGCCGTCCATGGCTTCACCGCCAACAGAACGAGAGTTGTCGAAGTAGCCGACATAGAGCGATGGCGCGAATTCCTTGCCTGCGGCGGCACTGGGCAAAACGGTTTCACCCGGTTCTACGGCGGTAAGAATCAGCGTGTACAGCTGTGAGGGGTGCTTGCGCTTGAAGAATTCCGTGAGGGTCGGGGTTCTTACGAATGCGCCGAGAGGAGCCTTCGGGTTGATTGTGATAATGCCCAAGAAGTCTGCGTATTTGGTGTCAACGCCACCACCCGAATTCTTGCGGATGTTGAACTGGCCGCCCTTTTGCTGCGGGATATTTGCCGGAGCGTTTTCCCAAGTGAGTTCGTAGTCAACCCAGTCGACGCCCAGCTTCTGGTCGCCGAAGTTCATGTCCTTGCTGGTTTCTTTAAGGCCAAAGATGTTCAGCTGCACGGGCTTCTTGATAGAATCCTTGTTGAATTCCAACTTGAGAGCTGCGTCGAACAGCGGGCCCGGCAAAGAAGACAGGTCAAATCGCAGATAGATCTTTCCGGCGTTTCCGGTCGTCACGTTTGCGACATGCAGTTCTTGGTCGGAGTTGTGCGGGCTAAAGTTGTCAAATTCTGAAATCCAGGTGGCGGCACCCTTACCGCTCGGGAATCCGTTGCCGGTATTGTCGAGCGTGGTATAGTGCAGGTCGAACACGTAAACCTTACCGGTGTCAGAGCCAGTCTGGTATCCGTCGTCGGCGGTAAAGATAATGTTGTAGCGGCCGCTTGCCGTAAACGAAACGTCGGTCTCGTAAGCCATGCTGTCCGAGAACACGACCTTTCCGGGGCCAAGTCCCTTCGTCCAGCGCACGGGGTCTTCGCAAAGACCGTCGCCACGACCGTCATCGACCACGGAACCCTTCATTCTAAGCAGGTTGGGCTGCACGATCACCATTTCGTCAGGAATGAATGCCTGAGGCTTTTCGTTTGCGCCAAGCTTCGGAGCGTAGCCCGTAAACAGCGGAATCATCACACCGCCGTTGGGGGTGTGCTTCAAGTCTTTTCCGTACAGCGACTTGATTTTAGATCCCTTTCTGGATTCTTCGACAATAGTGGGGTAAGCGTTTCCGCGGGTAAGCGTTTCGCGAAGGCCCGTAATCGAAAGTCCAGAGTTGTCGTTAATGAACATCGGACGGTCTTTTGCCTTGTCGCTTGCAACGATTTCAACACCGATGAGTTCGGCGTGAGCCTTGTTGAAGTTCTGGATAATCGTGTTGCCTTTCTTGGCCGTAAGCCCGAGAATCCAAATGTGACCACCGTTATTGGTAATCTTCGGACCCTTGGTGTCGCCAATCAAGGCCACCTGGCGTCCCCACAACTTCTGGTAGTTCAGCTGGAGGGTTCCAAGCGTTACGTCTTCGAGGTAAATGTCGCCGCCACCGACTTCGGCGGTTTCGAGCGAGCGCACCATCATGTTCTTCAGGAGCAGGTTGCGCTTTGCCTTCAAAATAATTCCGCTACCGAATTCCGAGAAACGTTCAATCGTGAGTTCGTTGAATGCGCCGGCTTCGATAATGAACTTGCCCTTACCGTCAATACGGCCTTCGATACCGATAATCTGGCGAATGCGGTTACGGATGTAAATGTCGCGGTTGATTGTCCAGCGGCCTCCCGGCGGGAAGTAGAGCGTTTCGGCGCCGTCATCAATTGCGTCTTGAATAGCCTTTGAGTCGTCGGAACCCGTGTTTGATTTTCCACCGTAGTCGCCGGCAATGGTAATCCAGTTGTCGGGCTTCTGTTCCGGGTATGCCGGCGTTTCTGCAACAGCCAAGCGCATCGACTGCTTGGGGCTGTGGCAAAGTTGCTTGGTTTCTTGTGTCGAGAATTCGATGATTTCGCCCTGGATCATTTCCTCGTTGTAGCCTTTCTTCTTGGAATTGATCATGGTCTTGTAACGCGAAACCTTCATGGACCTGGCGAACAGGTGGCTTTCGTTCAAAATGGCTGTAGTGGGCTTGACCTTCTTGTTTCCGCTATCGAATTCCAGCAAACCATCAAGCAAACTCATGATGGCGAAATCGCCGTGGTTGTAAACAGCAGGAACGTAACCCTTGAATCGGAGAGCTCGAACAGCAAGGTTCATGTTGTCGTTTTCAAGGCCGTACTTTCTCTGGCCGCCCATGGTTACATGTTCGAGCGTTGCCGTTCCCGTTTCGCCCTTGGCGTAAACACCGACGTTAAAACCGTTGATTTCGACATTCTTGAGCAAAAGCGGACCAATGCCTTCGGTAAAGCCGAGGTCAATACCGTACACACCCAGGGAGTCTCCGGAATGGATCTTGACGTTGTGGATTGTGCCTTGGTTCGAAGCGTTAAATTGGATGCCGATTGCACCCGGGTTTCCTTTACCGGTACGGATCGTCATATCGCGGACGGCGTTTCTGTACTTGGGGCCGGGGCCTTCACCTGTAAAAATGACTGCTTTCGGAAATTCAGGATTGTCAAAACCGTAGGTGTTGTCTGCCAATTGCAGAATGGTTCCGCCAATGCTTTGACCTTGCAAAATCGTACGACGGCTCGAAGATTCCTGTTTTTTGGTAACAGGCCAAGTCAATCCATCGGTAATCTTGTAGATACCATGGGGTAAGTAAATAATATAGTCGCCATCGGGGTGGTCGTTCAAGGCCCTCTGAATAGCTTCGGTGTCATCGGTTTTGCCGTCACCCTTAGCATAATATGGGTCTTTTGTGACATTAATAATCTTGGACGCCATGGGGAATTCCACCTGGGCGCACACAGAAACTGCAAAAAAGACAATAAAAAAGAATAGGGTCCTGTACATACTAACCTCGTTTGTAAATATATATAAATAAATGTAAGTGGGAATTAAAAAAGAAAAACGAACAATTAAATATGTAATTTGTCTAACATTTTTCCATTATTTAGGGCATTTTTCGTACACAAAGGGGTTATGATCCCCTTGAACCTTAAAAATTCGGCGGTCTCGCTCACATTCCCTGGGGGTTACGGGGTACATTTTATTCCAGGCTTCAAAAAGCTGACGGTCCTGTTTGGATAAATTAACGCCGTAGGTTTTTTCCATGTAAAGGCTTGCTCGGGCTATGATTCCTCGAGCTTCTTCTCGGGGTTGGGCCTTTTTTAGCTTGAAATCTACAATGGTCTTGCAGCCGCCGTACATGGGTTCTGGGTCATTAGTCCACTGGCTGTACATAAAGTTGTTGCGGTCGCCGTTGACTTCGCCAATGGCGGGGTACAGGTTGTGCATGTCGCCTTCCATGATTTTGAAGGTCGTGTCGTTCGCGCTGCAGTTCTTGCGACCTCCATCGCGCCAGCAGGGGAGGTGCTGTCCCATATTGTGGGCGGTTACCATGTGCTCCCATTCAATGCGCTCGGCGCGCTTAAAACTCTTGCGTTTCGGATTTTCGCGCGGCTTGAAGTTGCAGCTTGAAAAGTCGACGTTCTTCTTGTCGTCGTATCGGCAACCGCAGTAAAGAGTTTCTTGAAGTTCGCCGTAATACACGCGCCTCAGCTGCTTGCTCGCGTCGCGGTAGTTGTAATGCTGCGGGGCTGCTGTCGGGTCTACGCGCGACCAGGCAATAGCGATAAAAACCGCCAGAAGCAGTATAATTCCAAAACTTTTCATATAAAAACCATGTAGTAACATGAAGTAAGATAGTAAGATGTCATTCCCGCGTAGGCGGGAATCTCCTCTTGTATTTGAAAAAAGCGTTTTTTATTTAAATGGAAAAGGAGATGCTGTCCCCGTTGCCGAGGATCATATCCACTAAGCAGCAAAGCTGCAAGTGGCTATTGTCATCAAGTGCGGCATGACAATATGGTGGAGTATGTACGATTAGCTATATTTGGCGCATGCAATCGCTTGGTATGGATTATTTGAATTCTAGGCTCATGTTCGGCATGGTGCCGGGGCTTGAATCGACTCGCAAACTCTGCAACGCTCTCGGAAATCCTGAACGATCTTTCAAGACAATCCATATCGTCGGTACGAATGGCAAGGGCTCAACGAGCTATTACCTCGCGGGCGTTTTGCAGGCCCATGGTTTTAAGACTGGGCTTTTCACGAGCCCGCATCTGGTAAGCCTTCGCGAACGTATTCGTGTAAACGACAATCCCATTAGTGACGCTGATTTGGATCGTTTGCTTCTCCAGGTGAAGGCTGCAGCAGAACAGGTGCAGGTGGAGCCGACCTTCTTTGAGGTCTTGACACTTGTGTCGTTTTTGTATTACGCCGAGCAGGGTGTAGACGTGGTTTCGATGGAAGCAGGCATGGGCGGCCGCTTGGACAGTACGGCGGTGGCATGCGGCAATATCGTGGTGCTCACGAGTATCGGACTTGAACACACCGAAGTTCTGGGCCCCACCGAAAGCGCCATTCTTAAAGAAAAGATGGCTGTTGTCGAAGCGGACCGTCGCCGCAATAAGACTTTTGTCGTTGGAGGCCTTTCCGAAGAATTACTGGCAGAAGCCCGTGCTTATGCAAGCGAACTTGGTGCAGAATGTTTCGTTCCTGCGATTCGGACCGACATCAAACTCCCGAATCTGGGCCACCATTACATTGAAAACGCAAGCCTTTCTTTGGCTGCCGCCGAAAGCTTTGTTCACAGTGTGGGTCGCGTTTTTGACGATTCTCTCGCCTTAAAAACGCTTGAAACCCGTTCCTGGGCTGGCCGCATGCAGCAGTTGACCGATAAAAATGGGGTGGTTCGCTACATTCTGGATGGGGCGCATAATTCTCATGCGGTGCGTCGCTTGGTTGAAACCTTGGCGGAATATTACCCCGGTACCAAGTTCCACTGCGTTTTCGGAGCCCTTAAAGATAAAGATGTGGGCGAAATGCTCAAGTTGATGGCTCCATTTGTAAGTCACTGGCATATAACCAAGACTCCTTACCCGCGTTTCCGCGAACTGGACGATTTGCGCTCGGAACTCTCGAATTTGGGCTTGAAAGTTGCTAGCGAAGGCGAACTCAGCCGAAATTTTTTGGACCAAGTTGCCGAAATTGCCTCTGTAGATAACGAAAATATTCCTGTTTTAGTGACCGGCAGCCTCTATATGATTGGCGAAACGGTGCAGGCCCTCAAGGACGATTTTGATGGTTTGGCTTTTTTCCGTGGCCTTGAACCCTCGACTAACGAGCACCGCTAAATTTGCGTAGAAAACAAATTCTGTAAACTGTTTTGGCTCCAAAGCAAATCCTGTAAATCCAAAAGTTTTTTCTTGTAAACTTTAGTTTTCGCAAATTTTGCGTTTTTATCGCCAAAAACGTGGTTTTTATCCATTATTTCAAAAAATTTGCCGTTTTTTTCGACTTTTTGTCAAAATTACTTGTATATTACTATCGAAATTTTCCCAAAAGACTCTTTTGGTGCGTTTTTTGCTATTGGAATCTTTTGGAAACGTTATTTGGAGATGATATATATGGCAGAAGACTTGCAATACCTTATGGAACGCATCCAGAAAGATGCTGTCGATAAAGCAGAAAACGAGGCGGCGGCTATCATTGCCAAGGCCAAGGAAAAGGCGGCCGATATCGTGAAGGCTGCCGAAGCCGAAGCGTCCGCCCGTCTGGAAAAGGCCGACAAGGACGCCGAAGCGTTCACGGAACGCAGCGAACGCACTCTTGAACAGTCCGCCCGCGACCTCCTGCTTTCGGTAGGCAAGAACCTTGAAAAGATGATTATGGATTTGCTGAACCTCCAGGTGGAAAAGTCCCTCGACGAATCCACCGTGAAGTCCATGCTTTTGACCCTTGCTAAGAATTATTCTTCCGACATCGAAGTGGATTTTTCTGACGCCGATGCTCGCAAGCTCAGCTCCTTTGTGATGGGCGAATTTGCCAAGCAGCTTTCCGCCGGCGTTAAGGTCGAAAGCGACAAGGGCGTCAAGTTCGGCTTCCGCGTCAAGCTCGACGGTGGCAAGGTCACTCACGAATTTACCGAAGCTGCCATGGCCGATGCTCTCTCGGCCCTGCTCCGTCCGCAACTTTCCCGCGTTGTAAACGCCGCTGCCCAGGCCAAGTAGGTTAGCGATGAGCTCTCCTTCTTACCTGATGGCCTCTCTTCCGATGATCGAGATGGGCGACGTTCCGCCTCTCTCCATGGAAGAGTTCCGTCACCGCTGCATCGGTGTGCTGTCCGATTCGGAAATCTCCGCCCTGGACGCGCTTCTC
This sequence comes from uncultured Fibrobacter sp., assembly GCF_900316465.1. NCBI lineage: Bacteria > Pseudomonadati > Fibrobacterota > Fibrobacteria > Fibrobacterales > Fibrobacteraceae > Fibrobacter > uncultured Fibrobacter sp. Next base: position 50,515 of record NZ_ONDD01000004.1, read on the forward strand.
GATGACGGTGAATGCGAAGAATGTGACGACGAGTTCGTTCGTGCCTACAAGGCCCACGAAATCCAGATGAAGAACGTTTCAGGTAGGCTCCGCGCTGCTGCGTGGGGTCCCGATGTCCGTTTTACGGACAAGTCCTTCCCGGGCTACGATGTCACTTTCGCAAAGATGATTCAGGACGCGTTTGCCAAGTCGAATCCTATGGAAAAAGAGCAGGATATTGACAAGGCCCGTTTCTGGCTTGTGGACTCGCTCGCAGGTGTGGGCGAGGGTACCGTCAAGCATGTTTACGCTTATGCTATTAAGCTGAAGATTTGTGAACGCTGGGCTCGCCTGACCGAAGCTGCAGGTGACAGCGCCGTATTGAATGTTATTAATGCAAACGATCCTGCATACGCCTCTGCGGCGGAGCAGGAATGACCGGAGGTCCATTTTCAATGGCTAGTATCGGAAAAATCATCGGCGTGAACGGAAACTTGATCCGTGTCAAGTTCGAAACCGCCGTGTCTCAGAACGAAGTGGCATATGCCAAGCTTACCCAGAAAAACAAGGACGGTAAGTCCGAAGTTATCCCCCTTAAGAGCGAAGTTATTCGTATTCGCGGTGACTACGCCGAACTCCAGGTGTTCGAAGACACCACGGGGCTCAAGACGGGTGACGAGGTGGAATTCACCGGCGAACTTTTGTCCGTAGAACTTGGCCCCGGCCTTTTGACCCAGGTCTTTGACGGTTTGCAGAACCCGCTCCCGAAGCTTGCCGATGAATGCGGCTTCTTCCTGCAGCGCGGTAAGTATTTGAAGGCGCTCCCGCGCGACAAGAAGTGGGCATTTACCCCGGTCGCCAAGGTGGGCGATGTGGTGGTCGCGGGCGATACCCTCGGCACCGTGCCCGAAGGCGTGTTCACGCACCGCATTATGGTGCCGTTCCGCCTGCTCGGTAAGTGGACTGTGGAATCGGTCGCTGCCGCTGGCGAACATGTGGTTGAAGATGTGGTTGCTAAGCTCAAGAATGACAAGGGCGAAACCCAAGACGTGACCATGGTGCAGACCTGGCCGGTGAAGATGCCGATCAAGGCCTACGAAGAACGCCTGCGTCCCTCCAAGCCCCTCACCATGCAGCAGCGCATTATCGATACGTTCTTCCCCGTGATGCAGGGCGGTACGTTCTGTACGCCGGGCCCCTTCGGTGCCGGCAAGACCGTGCTTCAGCAGCTCATGAGCCGCTACGCCGACGTGGATATCGTGATCTTGGCCGCTTGCGGTGAACGTGCAGGTGAAGTGGTGGAAACCCTCCGCGAATTCCCTGAACTGATTGACCCGCGTACTGGCAAGTCCCTCATGGAACGTACGCTGATTATTTGTAACACGTCTTCGATGCCGGTGGCTGCTCGTGAAGCATCCGTGTATACGGGCGTGACTCTCGCCGAATACTACCGCCAGATGGGCCTGAACGTGCTCCTCTTGGCTGACTCGACTTCTCGTTGGGCTCAGGCTCTGCGTGAAATGAGCGGCCGTCTGGAAGAAATTCCGGGCGAAGAAGCCTTCCCGGCCTACCTCGAATCCGTGATCGCCGCCTTCTATGAACGCGGTGGTGTGGTTCGCTTGAAGGACGGCTCTACCGGTTCCGTGACGATTTGCGGTTCCGTGTCGCCTGCAGGTGGTAACTTCGAAGAACCGGTGACCCAGGCTACCTTGAAGGTGGTGGGCGCATTCCTCGGCCTTTCCCGTGAACGTTCCGACCAGCGCCGCTTCCCGGCAATCCACCCGTTGGATTCCTGGTCCAAGTACGAAGGCATTATCGATTCCAAGAAGGTTGCCGAAGCCCGTCACATCCTCGCAAACGGCGTGGACGTGAACAACATGATGAAGGTGGTGGGCGAAGAAGGTACCTCTATCGACGACTTCGTGATTTACCTGAAGTCCGAATACCTCGATGCCGTTTACCTGCAGCAGGACGCCTATAACGAAATTGACGCCGCTTGCTCTGCTGAACGTCAGAAGTACGTGTTCGACAAGGTTTACACCATTCTCAAGACCCCGATGAAGTTCAGCGAAAAGGACGTCGCTCGTACGTTCTTCCTTAAGCTCACTCAGTCGACGAAGGACTGGAACCGCGTCAAGTTCGATTCCCAGGAATTCAAGGACCTTGAACAAAGTATTTTTGCTTCCGTGAAGGAGGTTTCCGCTAATGCATAATGTGGCATACCATCGTATTGAACGCATCGCCGGTTCCGTGATTACGCTCCGTGCCGAAGGTGTAGCAAACCAGGAACTTGCCCAGGTGACAAGCTCGTTCGGAACATCCCTTGCCCGTGTGATCCGTATTGACGGCGACATGGTGGACTTGCAGGTGTTCGCAGGTGCCCGTGGTATTTCGACCGACTCTGAAGTGCGCTTCCTTGGCGAACCGATGAAGGTTCCGTACAGCGAAGCCTTGCTTGGCCGCGTGTTTAACGGTGCTGGTAAGCCCCGCGACAACGGCCCCGAAGTGGACGGCGAACGCATTACTATTGGCGGCCCTTCCGTGAACCCCGCAAAGCGTATCATCCCGAAGACGATGGTGCGTACGGGTATCCCGATGATCGACGTGTTCAACACGCTTGTGGTTTCGCAGAAGCTCCCGATTTTCTCTATCGCCGGTGAACCGTATAACGAACTCCTGGCCCGTATCGCATTGCAGGCCGAAGTGGACGTGATTATCCTCGGCGGCATGGGCCTGAAGCACGATGACTATCTGTACCTGAAGGACTTCCTCGAAAAGAACGGTGCTCTTTCCCGTACGGTGATGTTCATGCACACCGCCTCTGACCCGATTGTGGAATGCTTGCTCGTGCCGGATGCATCCCTCGCTGTGGCAGAAAAGTTCGCTACCGAAGGCAAGAACGTGCTCGTGCTCCTCACCGATATGACGAACTTTGCAGACGCCATGAAGGAAATCGCCATTACGATGGAACAGATTCCGTCGAACCGTGGTTATCCTGGCGACCTTTACTCTCAGCTTGCTAGCCGTTACGAAAAGGCTGTGGACTTCGAAGGTTCGGGCTCCATCACCATTCTGGCCGTTACGACTATGCCTGGCGACGACGTGACCCACCCGGTTCCGGACAACACCGGTTACATTACCGAAGGTCAGTTCTACCTGCGTAAGGGCCGTATTGAACCGTTCGGTTCTCTGTCTCGTTTGAAACAGCAGGTGAACGGCAAGACCCGTAGCGACCACCGTACCATCATGAACACCATGATTCAGCTGTACGCAAGCTACAAGGAAACTTTGGAAAAGCAGTCCATGGGCTTCAACATGAGTAACTGGGACCAGAAGCTGTTGAAGTATGGCCAGCGTTTCGAAAGCGAAATGATGGACCTTTCTGTCAACATTCCGCTGGAAAAGGCTTTGGACCTTGGCTGGGAAATCCTTGCTGACTGTTTCGCACCCGAAGAAACGGGTATTCCGACCAAGATGATCAACGAATATTGGCCCAAGAAGGGGTAATATGGCGAAGGTCAAGTTAACTAAAAACGCCCTCAAGGCGGAACGCGACGCATTGAAGCGCTTCCAGCGCTATCTGCCGACGTTGCTGTTGAAAAAGCAGCAGCTGCAGATGGAAATGCGCACGCTCCAGGAGAGGGTGATGGCTAAGCGAGAAGAGGAGGATAAGCTCCGCAAGAGCATGGCTTCCTGGATTTCGCTGTTTGCCGAACCCATCGAATGGTCAAAGTACCTGTCGGTGAAGGAAGTGCGCCAGGGCGAAGGTAACATCGCCGGCGTGAAGATTCCGACATACGACGGGGTAGACTTTAATATCGCCATTCCGGATTTCTTTACCACGCCCGTGTGGCTGGACGACGGTATCAGAAGCCTTCAGGGCCTGATTTCGCTGCGTCTGGAACGCCGCGTGCTCGAAAAGCAGTACGAACTTCTTTCTAAGGAACTGCGTACCACGAGCCAGCGCGTGAACCTGTTCGAAAAGGTGAAGATTCCCGAAGCGAAGGAAAATATCCGCGTCATCAACATCTTCCTGGGCGACCAGCAGACGTCCGGCGTTGCCCGCAGCAAGCTTGCCAAGGGTAAGGCCACCGCCCGTACCGCTGCCCAGGATGCACTCGCGAAGGAGGCCGCCGCATGATTACTCCTATGAAGAAAGTGACGGTGCTGACGGTTGCAAGTGCAGTTGAAGAGACGCTCCAGGCGCTCCGTACGCTTGAAATTTTGCACCTCACGCCTTTGCAGGCGGCTGCAGGCGCTAAGCTGAATAAGGCCCGCGGCGAAATGAATCGCGTGCAGAAGGCCTTGGAAGTGGTGCCCGAAAAAGCTCCGAAGGGTGTGACTCCCGTGAAGGAAGCCGCGACCGCAGCAAGCCTTATCGATGAAATCCAGAACCTGGTTGCCGAAAGCAAGCAGGCGGAAATCGACAAGGAACAGGCTGAAGAGGAACTCTCTAAACTTTCCATGTTCAAGAACCTGGACCCCGCAACGGCTGCAGCCTTGCAGGCGAAGGGTATCTATGTCAAACTTTACCAGCTCCATGACGGTAAAATCCCGTTCGAACTCGAGGGCGAAGGCTCTATCGAAGAATTCGGCCAGGATGAAAACGGCAAGTATGTGGCTGTCGTGAGCAGGGGAGAAGCCCCTGTCGCCGTGAAGGGAAACTTCACCGAACTCACGATGCCGCAGAAGTCGCTTGCCGAATACCGCGAAATGGAAGCGAAAGCCAAGGAAACGCTTGCCCGCGTCCAAAAACGCCTGGGTGAACTTTCGGGCGTCAGGGAATCTATCGAAGACAAACTCCTCGAAGTGGGTGACGACTACCGCATGGTCGAAGCCGAAGCCTCGATGGTGGGCGACAAGAACGTCGCCGCCGTGCAGGGCTTCTGCCCCGCACCTCGCGTGGGCGAACTCGAGAAGGCCGCCCGCGAGCACGGCTGGGGCCTCCTAGTGGACGACCCCGCCGAAGACGACGATATCCCGACGCTGTTGACCTACAGCAAGCTCAGCCGCCCCATGCAGTTCCTGTACGACATCATCGGCATTTCGCCGGGGTACAAGGAAGTGGACGTGTCGGCCGTGTTCCTTTGCTTCTTCAGCATCTTCTTTGCGATGATTGTGGGCGACTCGGCTTACGGCCTGTTGTTCCTCGGTCTGGCACTCTTTGCCCGCTCCAAGATGCCGAAGGCGAACCCTGCTGGTTTCCACTTTATCTACCTCATGAGCATCGCCACCATCGTGTGGGGTGTCATCAACGCAAGCTTCCTCGGACTTTCTCCGGCGCTTGCGGGGTGGACGTATTACCTGGACATCACCAACTACGGCTGGTTGCCTGAACCGCTGAAGAACGCGATGCTCTGGATCCGCACAAGCGCACCGACTGACCCTGCGAAGTTCGAAGCCTACAAGGCCTTCGCCCAGTCGATCACGCTGTTGCCCGAAAGCTTCGTGCCGAAGGCGGCAGGTGCCTCCCAGATGCAGCATATCCAGCTGTTCTGCTTCTGCATCGCCGTGGTCCACTTGAGTATCGCTCATATCTGGAACGTGTGCGTGCGTATCAAGCGCAAGGACTCCACGTTCATGGCGCAGGTGGGCTGGCTTATCGGCTGCTGGGTGATGTTCTTCCTTGCGTGCCAGATGGTGCTCGGTATCGACATGCCGAAGTTCGTCATCCCGATGTTCATCGTGGAAGCGGTGCTTCTGGTGCTCTTTACTGTGCCGCCGAAGCGCCTCAAACAGGACTTCATCAGCATCCCGATGCTTGTGCTCGACGTGGTGAACAGCTTTACCGACGTGATCAGCTATATCCGTCTGTTTGCTGTGGGCATGTCTGGTGCGGCCATTGCCGAGGCGTTCAACGACATGCTTTCGCCGCTGTTCGGCTCTGCTGTCGGTATCGCCGGTGCTGCCTTCCTGCTGCTCTTCGTGCATGGCCTGAACATCGCGCTTGCGGTCATGGGCGTCGCGGTCCACGCGGTACGTCTGAATACACTCGAATTTTCAAATGGACTTGGCCAGGAATGGAGCGGATTCGCGTTCGCGCCCTTCGCCAAGCAGAAAAATTAAACCAAGGGATGATTCCCGCTACTTAATGAGGAAAAAACAATGGAACCGAATACAATGGTTACTCTCGCTAAAATGGGTGCTGCAGCTGCGCTTGGCATTGCGGCAATGGGCTCCGCCCTTGGTTGCGGAACGGCCGGTATGTCCGCCATCACCATGTGGAAGAAGGCTTATGCCCAGGGCAAGAGCGCTCTCTTCACCTTGCTGGTGTTCGTGGGTGCCCCGATTTCCCAGACGATTTACGGCATGCTTTTGATGAACTTCATCCTGAGCAAGGCTGCTGAATCCGGCTTTACCAACTGGGGCGGCTGCCTCGGCGCCGGTATCTTCGGCGGTCTCGGTATGATGGCTTCTGCTTGGTACCAGGGCAAGTCCGCGGCCGTGGCCTGCGACGCCCTCGGCGAAACCGGCAAGGGCATGGTGAACTACCTCATGGTGCTCGGTATCGTGGAAACCGTGGCCCTGTTCGTTCTCGTGTTCTCCATGATGGTGCTCTAATCCAGCGAGGTAACACGTATGGATCAAGCTCAACTTTTAACGCTCGCGAAACTTGGCGCGGTGGCGGCCTTGGGCCTTGCCGCGGTGGGTTCTGCGCTGGGCTGCGGGACTGCCGGCATGGCGGCCATCGGAGCCTGGAAGAAGGCGTATCTCAAGGGTAAGAACGCGCTGTTTACGCTGCTCATCTTCGTGGGCGCGCCGATTGCGCAGACAATCTACGGCATGTTGCTGATGATGTACATCCTGAACAAGTCTCAGGCGGCTCCGGCTAACTGGGCTGCATACCTGGGTGTGGGCATCTTCGGTGGCATCGGCATGATGGCCAGCGCCTGGTACGTGGGTAAGTCCGCTGCGGACGCCTGCAACGCCCTCGGCGAAACCGGCAAGGGCCTCGTGAACTACCTGATGGTCTTGGGCGTCGGCGAAACCGTCGCACTGTTCGTCATGGTGTTCTCGATGATGCTCGTGTCGTAAGTAAGAGACCGCTCGGCTCTATCGCATTAACAAGAATGTGATATCGCCTCGCTCTCGCAACCGCCCTCGGTTAACACCCGAGGGCTTTGTTGCTCACGGAGACTGCTCGGCTCTATCGCATCAACAAGAATGTGATATCGCCTCGCTCTCGCAACCGCCCTCGGTTAACACCCGAGGGCTTTGTTGCTCACGGAGACCGCCCGGCTCTGTCGCATCGTCAAGAATGTGATATCGCCTCGCTCTCACAACCACGCCTCGTTAAATAATCCCAAGCCGAGTACAGCAGAAAAAAGCTTGCTTGTTTCTGTTGTTGAGGCGCCGGTTTATGCGATGAAATCGCAATACGAGGCGTTTGTTGTTCATGGAGATTGCTTAGTTTTATTTCTAGAAATGAAAACGGCACCTCGCTTTGAGCGGGGTGCCTGTTTTAAATTTGCTTTTTTGATTAATGCACGCCATTGCCGTCAGCGACGTCGCAAGTCACCGGCTTGCCGTTCACTTCAAGAGCGAGAGCGTCGCAGAATACGGCGCCTCCCTTCACGGAGAGCGCAATCTTCTCGAAGTCTTTCACCTTGAGCTCGCGGGGTTCGCTCGGGGAGACACCCTTGAAGAGGGCGCGGTCACCGGGCTTTGCGTCTTCAGGCACAGAGACGAGGCGGCAGGTGTGTGCTTCGGCGTCGAGGTCGCCTGCAAAGAGCATACCCTGGCTCATGATACCGCGCAGGGCGCTCGGCTTGAGGTTTGCGAACAACAGAATCTTGCGGTCCTGAAGTTCTTCGGCCTTGTAGCTGTTCTTGAGGCCGCTGCAGATGGTGCGGAGTTCGCCTTCGCCGGCGTCCACCTTGAGCACGTAGAGGCTTGTAGCATCCGGATGGTCGGCCACTTCCTTAATCTGGGCCACGCGCATGTCCATGGCGGCGGGCACGTCGGCAGCCATCAGGGGCTTGTTCTGCTTGGGCTTCGGTTGGGCTTCCTGCTTCTTGACTTCTTCTTCAATACGCGGGAAGAGCGGCTTGCCTTCGCCGAATGCTTCGCCACCCTTGAGGATACCCCAGGCGAGATCGTCGGCACTCTGGAACTTGGAGCCGATCATGGCGAGGCCTTCCTCGGACTTGCCCGGAATCACCGGCCACAGCAAGCAGAGCGAGAGACGCACGGCTTCTGCAGATACGTAAAGAACCGTTGCGAGTTCGTCTTTGTGGGCGGGGTCCTTCGCGAGCTTCCACGGAGCCTTGACTTCGAGGTAGCGGTTGATGCTACGCACGAGCTGCATGATGGTTTCGATAGACTGCGAGAGGCGAGCCTGCGGCAGGCCTTCCTTGATTTCGGCAATCACCTTGTTTGCAAGATTGATGACTTCATTTTCGGCGTCGCCGATTGCGGTGGCGGCGGGGAGCTTGCCTTCGAAATTCGTGATGACCAGGCGGTGCACGCGGTTCAGCACGTTACCGAGGTCGTTAGCGAGGTCGCTGTTGATGCGGCGCACGAATGCTTCGTGAGTGAAGTTGGCATCCTGACCGACGACCATTTCACGAGCGAGGAAGTAGCGGAAAGCGTCGATGCCGTACTTTTCCATGTAGTCCATCGGGTTCACCACGTTGCCTGCGGACTTGCTCATCTTTTCGCCGCCGTTCACGAGCCACCAGCCGTGGGCGAGGATGTGCTGCGGAAGCGGGATGTCGAGGGCCATGAGCATGGTCGGCCAGTACACGCTATGCGTGGTGAGAATGTCCTTGCCGATGAGGTGGTAAGTGGCAGGCCAGATCGGCGTGCCGTCGGCATAAGTCTTGTGGAAGGCGGTGGAGGCGCTCACGTAGTTGAGCAAAGCGTCGAACCAAACGTAGGTCACGTAGTCAGTGTCGAAGGGCAGCGGAATGCCCCAGCTAAGGCGTGCCTTCGGGCGGCTGATGCAGAGGTCATTCAGCGGCTGGCGCAGGAATCCGCGGATTTCGTTCCAGCGGTAGTCCGGCACAATCCAGTCCTTGTGGCTTTCCAAGAAGTCGATGAGCTTCTGCTGGTAAGAACCCATCTTGAAGAAGTAGTTCTTTTCCTTGAGCCATTCCACCGGGCGGTGGCTGATGGGGTCGCACTTGTTTTCGTCGAGTTCGTCTTCGCTGAAGAAGCGTTCTTCGCCGACGGAGTACCAACCTTCGTATTCCTTCGAATAAATTTCACCCTTGTCCCAGAGTTTCTGCAGGCATTCCTGCACAAAAGCCTTGTGTTCGGGCATCGTGGTGCGGATAAAGAAGTCGTTGCCGATACCCATCTTCTTCCACAGGTCTTCGAAACGGTGGTAGTATTCATCTACGTGTTCCTGCGGGGTCACGCCGCGCTTTTCGGCGGCGCGCTGCACCTTCTGGCCGTGTTCGTCGGTACCGGTCAAGAAGAAAGTCTGGTAGCCCAGAATCTTGTGGAAACGGGTGAGAATATCGGCCAAGACCGTGGTGTAGGAATGCCCAATATGCGGGGCGTCATTCACATAATAAATCGGGGTAGTAACGTAAAAATTTTTCATGGCCACAAATGTAGAAATTTTTTGTTATATTTGCCACCGAATTTGCCTGGATAGTTCAGTTGGATAGAACGGGTCCCTCCTAAGGATCAGACTCGCGTTCGAATCGCGATCCGGGTATTTCGCTGGTAGCTTCGGCTGCCAGCTCTTTTTTTATGTCATCCCCGCGTAGGCGGGCGGACAGCACTTAGCACATTTAGTGCTTTGTGCGCATGGCCACCAAGGTGGGGATCCCCTTTTCAAGCTGAAATTTTTATTTTTCTAGTGTGAAGAAACTCTATATTGCCTTTATTGTTGTTTTTGCAGTCTTGTTGCTGCTGCCGTTTACGGTGCAGACTGTGGCGGATTTGCGCGGTGAAAAGCGCTTTGTCAGCCTGGATATTTTCAAGGATGTCGTTTATACGCCGTTTAAGCGTGAATCCGAGATGGCGGAATCGGCTGCCAAGTTGAACGATGCCTGGTTTGCGGCGCGTGAATCGATTGCCGGTGGTGCCGAGGTGGGCGAGTCGCTGGAAAACGTGGTCAGTGCGCTTTCGGACCTGGAAGCGGTTGCTCTTACGGTGAACAGCTATGCCGAACTCGATACGGCTGAGGCGGACTACAAGTTGCTGAAGTTGGCGGATACTTTGGTAGCCTCCCTTGAAGATGAACCCGAAACCTTCAAAACCGTGGATTCCACGCTGAAGGCGGTTGTGGCTGAATTTGGACATTTCTCGGTTTGGCGTGCGCTTTGTGGCATTAAGCATTACGGCGTGTGGACGAGCCGTTATCTGCGTGCGTTCGAAAACAAAGTCGAAGACGAAAATGCGCTTGTGCTTGCTTTCCGCCCCAAGTACCAGTTGGCGGTATGGAATGTTTTCAATGATCCGGGCGAAAAAGTTGTGCTCGGTTCTGGTTCGGGCCGTTGGCTGTTCTACCGTCAAGATGTAGAATTCCTGGTGCAGCCGTCGCCGCTGGATGTACGCAGCGCAAAGCTCGATAACCCGATTCAGGCTATTCTCAAGTTCCGCGACCAGCTCAAGGCGAAGGGCGTAGAGCTCCTAGTGGTGGTTACTCCGGGCAAGCCGAGCATTTATCCGGAACGCTTGACCGGCGTTGATGGCTTGAAACTTGCTGGACACGGCAAGGCGATTCTGGATTCGCTTGCTACGCTTGGGCTGAATACGGTGGATTTGTATACGCCGCTCCTTGCCGCAAAGGCAGACGATGCAAACCTGGGTGCGCTTTATCTGGATGACGATACGCACTGGACTCCGCGTGGTGCAGAACTTGCCGCCGGTGAAATCGCGAAAAAGGTGAACGCGATGGTGGATGCGGGCCTGATCAATATCGGTGAACCGTCCATGGATTATGTGGTGTCTGATTCTTTGGCGGACCGCATGGGCGACATTGGCGAAATGAGCGGCCTCAACAAGTTCAACGTGTTCAAGGTACAACAGGTAACCGGCCATGTGGTTTCTCAGCAAGAAATTTCGGAACACATGGAAGCTCCGGCAGATTCGCTTTCGGATTCCACGGTGGTACGCGATACGACCAAGACTCCGTTTAAGGATGACTTCCGCAAGTCGAAGATTTTGATTTTGGGCGACAGCTTCAGTCGCATTTACCAGACGGATGCGCCTGTGAATGCGGGTTGGATTGCACATTTTGCAAGGAATATCGGCCGACCGGTGTCCTCGATTGTGAGCGATGGCGGTGCTTCTACGCTTGTGCGTGAAAAGCTTGCCCGTAAGGCGGGCGTGCTCAAAGGCAAGAAACTCCTGATTTGGGAATTTGTAGAACGCGACCTGCGCTTTGGCGCCGAAGGCTGGAAAACGATTGAATTTTAGGAATTGACTATGGCAAGGCATGGAACACCCACTCCGGGGCAGGCGATTTTAGAAGGCATTGAATGGCTCAAGATGGATAAGGCGGAATTTGCCCGCCGCATCGGTGTCCCGATGGAGACTCTCGAGGGCTTGATTGCGGGAACGGTTGAAGTTACCCGCGAACTTGCCGAAGCGCTTGAATCCGTGACGGGTAGCCCCGCTGCCTATTGGCGCATGCTCGCCAGCAAAGCCAAGAGGAATGCGTAATGAATATTACCGACGCCGTTTCTTGTATGTGCGACCTCGCGAAGGGCGAGGCGGAACAGTTTGATGTAATTGCCTCGAATTCCCATTCCGAGGGCTTGTCTGTTTTTCAGGGCCAGGTGCAGAATACCGAAATTTCGGATTCCGTAGGGCTTGGCATTCGCGTGATTAAGGATGGACGTCCGGGGTATGCGCACACGGAACGCTTGACCAAGGAAGCGATTGCGCAGACCATCAAGGATGCCATTTGCCATACGCAGTGGACCGAGAAGGTTGACTTTGAATTGCCTGCTCCGGCAAAGATTCCTGAAGGCAATCCCAATTACAATCCGGCGCTGGAATCGCTTACGTTGGCAGAACTCAAGGACTTTTGCATCGAACTTGAAAAGGAAACGTTTGCACGTTCTGCCGACATCAAGAATATTCCGTACTTGGGTGCTGACCTGAACCGCGACTTTTCGATTGTCGCAAACCACAAGGGCCTTTTCTATACCGATAAGGGCAACTCGGTATCGGTGGGTGCAGGCGCAGTCGCTGTGCGCGATGGTATCAGCAAGCTCGGCAACTTTGTCAAAAGTGAACGCGACTGGAGCAAGTTCACCGTTGCTGAAATCGCTGACAAGGCTGCCAACTACGCAACGGAACTTTTCGGCGCCAAGAAAATCGAAGGCGGCAAGATTCCTGTCGTGTTCTCGGAACGAATTTCCGGCCGATTCATGAGTATGTACGCTTCACCGTTCATCGCTGAATCCATGCAGAAGGGAACTTCTCGCTTGGCCGGTAAAGAAGGCCAGAAGATAGCCTCCGAAAAGCTTTCTCTCTGGAGCGATCCGCTCGGTGAGAACTTCTGCCACAAGATGTACTTTGATTCCGAAGGCTGCTTGACTCGACGAGTCGAAGTCATTAAGGACGGCATCTTTAACGAAGCTCTCTACAATTTGGAAACCGCTGCGAAGGCTGGCTGTGCCACAACGGGCAACGGCGCCCGCGATTTCGGCTCCAAGATGTCTACGGCGTTCTGGAACATGTTCGTTCCGGCAGGGGAGTATTCTTCTGCGGATCTTCTGAAGCTTTTCCCCAAGTGCCTCTTGGTGGTGCGCCTCGAAGGCGGTTCCGGCTGTAGCTCCGTGAGTGGCGAACTCAGCATTGGTGCCCACGGTTTCTGGTGCGAAAACGGCGTGATTCAACACCCTGTCGATGGCGTGACCTTGTCGGGCAACTACTTCGACATCATCCAGAATGTGGTCGGAGTCGGCAACGAATATTACAATCCGTTTGCCGGGATCAAGGTCCCGGCGCTTGCCATCAGCGAGCTTGCGGTGAGTTGTTAAAAAAAGTCCCCTTACGGGGACTCTTTTTTTAATCTCAAACCACTGTCTACTGCCTACTTCTTACTGTCTACAGCAGCCTTCTTTTGCCTGTAAATCAGAACAATCAGCCAGATTAAACCGGTCAGGAACATGACGCTGCAAAGCGTCTGTCCGCGGCTCATGCCGAACAGGTCCACGCGGCCGAGATGTGCGTCGGGCCTGCGGAAAAATTCGATGAAGAATCTAAAGAAACCATAGCCCATCAGGTACAGGCAAGGCATCTTGTCTCGCAGCAGCGGAATGCGTCTTAAGTTGTACAAAATTGCAAATAAGATAACGCCTTCGAACAGCATTTCGTAAAGCTGGCTCGGGTGGTGCAGAATGGGGTTGGTAATGGGGCTATCGTGGGCGAGCGGGAACCACATGCCGATGCCGCTTGTGGTGACTTCGCCAAATAGTTCGCCGTTAATGAAGTTGCCCCAGCGGCCCCAGGTGTAGGCGAGCGGCGCCAGCATAAAGCAAAGGTTCAGGCCTTCCCACACCTTCATCTTGTTGCGCTTGAGGCCGATGTAGGTGAAAATCGTTCCAAGAATCATGCCGCCGTGGTAGCTCATGCCTGAGATTCCGGCAAAGTGGTAACCAAGTGCATCATGCGTCATGGGCAGTATGATTTCGGTCGGGTTTGCAAGGTAGTAGCCCGGTTTGTAGAAGAACACGTAACCCAGGCGTGCACCGATAATGATACCCGCGATAATCCAGGTGAACAGGCTGTCGAACTGGTCCTTGGTGTAGCCCAGCTTTTCCTTCTTGTTTACGTGCATCAGTGTGAGGTAGCCCGTCACGAAGGCGAAAATGTACATGATGCCGTACCAGCGCACCGGGAAACTCCCGAGCATAAAGGCCGTTCCGTCAAAATAAGAAGGGATTAGATTCCACCATGTCGGTTCCATTTTACTTTCCTTTCTTGGGTAAATATTGGTGTGCCCAATAGTTAAACAGCATTCCGGCGACCTGGGTTGCCGGCTGCGAGCGCATGCCCTGCAAGTCGTGCACCTGCATAATCACGAGCACCACCGCCTTGCTCGGGTCCGCCTTGGACTGTGCAAAACCCATGAACCATTCGTAGCGGCCGTAGGGGTCGTGTCCGTCGAGGGAACCAGTCTTTCCGCCGATGGTGAGAGCCTCGTAGTTCTTGCGGGCCATGTGCCTGGTCGAAATGTTCTTGCGGGCGGTACCGTGTGTGACCGTGCGGATCATCGCTTCGCGCAGGCCGTAATAAGTGTTGTCGCTGAACTTGCCCACATCAAGTGCGATGCGGCTCTTGGGGGCGAATCCGTCCAAGTTGGCTGCCCATGGAATTTCCAGCGGCTTTTTCGTGAGAATGGAGCGAACCTGTGCTGCGGCAAGAAGCGGGGTCAATGTGGTGGCTTCCGTAAAGCCGCTGCTGACTTCGGCGAGGCCGTAGCCGGTATCAGGTGGAGCGTAGTTGGAACGCGGGGGGAGTGCACCCGGGAAGTTCGTATTGTAGCCTAATTTCTTGGCGGCGCTACGCAGGCGTTCGGCACCCACGTTCATGCCCACGATGGCCATGGGCGGGTTCGCGGACTTGGCGTAGGCGTCTTGCAGTTCGATAAACGGACCCTTGTAGCCTTCCTTGACGCGCAGCTGGTTCTTGTAAAGGTGAATGCTGGAGCCAATCATTGGAATCTGCGACGTGAGCGAGTAGCGGTTCGATTCCATGGCTGCCGAAATGGTGACTGTCTTTGCAAGCGATGCCGCCGGGAAGGTGTTCTTGATAAAGTAGTCGGGCTTTTCTTGCACGTGGTTATTGCGGCGTTCGCCCCAGGCAATGATTTCGTTGCTCTGCGGGTCTACCATCAAGATGACTGCGTGTTCGGGGCGGAATCGGCGTAGCAGGTTGTCGATTTTTTCGGCCATGAAAACATCTTTCTGGGCCTTGATGTGCGTGCTGTCGATGACGTCTGCTTCGGTAGGACTTTCGGGGACGACTGCTGCGGCTACCGTTGCCTGCGTATTTGCCAGGTCTTCGGAATCGGCCTTCGGGAAAATTCCCGTTTCGCTTATCTGTTCGGCCTGCAGGGTAGCGTCGTTGGTGGCTGTAGAATCAATCGCTTCTGCATATTCATCTTCTTCAGCGGGCTTTTGGGGGTCTTTCTCGCTAAAGATGCAGGTGCCCATCAGGGCGCAAAGTCCCATAAAAACGGAAAAAACGATAATTCGATTGCGGATCCTAACGGCGTAGGGGAGCCTTTTTTTCGGAAGGTAGTTGTTATAGTCCATCTTAAAGTTTAAACTTTACTTAAAAATCGTCTTGCGGTAGTATTCGAGTTCGGCAATGCTTTCGCGGATATCGTCCAGGGCCTGGTGCTTTTCCATCTTTTGGAATTCTGGCAGGTCCGGGTACCAGCGGAAGGTCAGTTCCTTGATAGAACTCACGTCGATGTTCCTGTAATTCAGCCAGCCGGTCAAAAGCGGCATGTACTTGTACAGAAAACGCCTGTCCTGCGTAATGGAATTTCCGCAGAGCACGTTTCCGCGTTCGGTGGTGAAGGGCTTGATGAAGTCAAGGGTCATCTTGTCGGCGTCGGCCATGGTGAGTGTCGACTTACGGCAGCGTTCCACGAGTCCACTCTGGGTGTGGTGACGCTTATTCCAGTCGTCCATGCCTTCAAAAACGTTTTCAGTCTGGTGAATCGCCAAGACAGGCCCTTCGGCCAAAATATTCAAGTTCGGGTCGGTTACGATCGTCGCTATTTCGAGAATGACGTCCCTCTCCGGCTCAAGACCCGACATTTCGAGGTCCATCCAGACGAGGTTCGGTGCGCTTTTAATTCTTGCCATAACGCGGACAATTTAAAAAAATTTAAAGTGTAAAATTGTGCTGGTGGTTGGTTATGAATGCATTTCCGCCCAGGTGCGTTATTTTTTTATTTTTAGGGCATGGAGTCTTTGAATAAGTTGCTGCGAATGGCTGTTTCGCCCGAGTGTAATCCGCAGATATTTGATTGTAAATTAGATGAATCTGAATGGGAAAAGGTTCATTCGGAAAGCTTGCGTCATTTGGTGGCGGCGGTTGTTTACCGAGCCGTCCGTAATCTGCCTAAAGAAAAACGCCCCCCGTTAGAATTGATGTTTCAGTGGGCGAGTGAGGCGGAAACTGTCAAAGGGCATAATGAACTTTTGAATGCGGAAGCTGCGAAGTATACGGAACTGTTTGCTGCGAAGGGGCGTAAAACGGCTGTCTTGAAAGGGGCTGCCAATGCAAGACTTTACCCGGATCCGTTTATGCGACATGCGGGGGATATTGACTTGTGGGTCGAAGGTGGCCGGAAAAGCGTTGTCGCTCTTGTGAAAGAGATGGGTTATGAACTTGATAAGACTGGTGAAAATGCCCCGCATCATGTTCATTTGCTCAATACGGGTAAAGTTTCTGTTGAGGTTCATTTTAAGCCATCTTCAGGAGTCTTGTGCCCGCTTGCGAATGCCCGTCTGCAACGTTATCTGAAACGCGAAATCTTGAATACGGAGCATGTGCCCGAAGGTTTTTGGTCGCCGTCAATCAAGTTTGCTCTTGTTATGCAATTGGCTCACCTTCAAAGGCATTTTTTCGGTGAGGGCGTTGGACTCAAGCAGTTTGTCGATTATGTTATCTTGTTGCAGCATTCTACAGCCGAAGACCGTCGCGAAGTTGCCTCAAAATTGGGGAGTTTTGGCCTTAAGCGCATGGCTGGTGCCTTTATGTGGGCCATGCAAGAAGTTTTTGGCCTGGAA
This sequence comes from uncultured Fibrobacter sp., assembly GCF_900316465.1. Taxonomy (NCBI): domain Bacteria; kingdom Pseudomonadati; phylum Fibrobacterota; class Fibrobacteria; order Fibrobacterales; family Fibrobacteraceae; genus Fibrobacter; species uncultured Fibrobacter sp. The sequence continues at coordinate 67,215 of NZ_ONDD01000004.1, forward strand.
ATAGATTATATGCTTGTGCCGCCCAATAAAAAACTGGGAAAAAAGGTACTTGCTGAGGTTTACGATAGCGGAAACTTCGGCTTTAGTCGTATAAATGCCAAGGACTTGCATGGAATGAACTTTGTTCTGCGCTGGTTTACGAATCGCTGGAAGTCGATTCGGCTTATGCCTTATTCGCCGTTCGAGGTGTTTTGGCATGAAATAGAGTATTGGAAAGACTTTGCTAAATCGATTCCGTTTAGAATCAAACAGCGTCGCGTTTCTATTTGGGACTTGTACCATTAGAGCGGCTTTTTTGCTCAAAATTTTAGAATTGTAGCTAATTTGTAAGTATTTTGTATCAAATTTCTAAAAATTTAAGACAAAATGCTCCCAAGTTACTTTGCTTTTTTCTATATTTGCGCGCACTATGGAAGAAGTTGTAATTACAGGTATGGGGTGCGTTTCCGCCCTCGGCAATACGCCGGAACTCCTTTGGAACAACCTGCTGGAAGGTAAATCCGGACTCGCAACGATCGATCGCTTCGATATCACCAACTATCCGATTAAGATAGCTGCTGCCGTCAAGGAATTCGATGGTTCCGAATATATTACCCCGCGCGATTCGTCCCGTCTGTCCAGGTGCATCCAGTACGCTGTGTATGCCTCTTTCCAGGCTCTTAAGAACGCCGGTATTTCCCCCGAAAACGAAGATCCGACCCGCTCTGGCGTGATTATCGGTTCCGGTATCGGTGGCATGCAGATTTATAGCGACTCTGTCGTGGCCCTTGACAAGCGTGGCCCGGGTCGTGTGTCTCCGTTCTTTATTCCGATGTCTATCGTGAACATGCCCGCTGGCGAAGTTTCCAACCGCACTGGCTGGATGGGTCCCTGCTACGCAGTGGTTTCCGCTTGCGCAACCTCTAACCACTCCATCGCCGCCGCTTACGACCAGATCCGTCTCGGCCGCGCCGATATCATGCTCGCCGGTGGTACCGACGAAACCGTGAACAATGTCGCTCTCGCTGGCTTTACTTCCATGAAGGCTTTGAGCAAGCGCAATGACGACCCGACGACGGCTTCTCGTCCGTTCGACAAGGACCGTGATGGTTTCGTGATTGGTGAAGGTTCTGGCATTCTCGTTCTCGAAAGCCTTACGCATGCTAAGAAGCGTGGCGCCAACATTCTCGCCCGCGTGGCCGGCATCGGCATGAGCGCTGACGCTCACCACATGTCCGCCCCGCGTGAAGACGGCGAAGGCGTCCGCCTCGCTATCGAAATGGCTCTCCGCGAAGCCGGTATTTCCCCGAAGGATGTGGGCTACGTGAATACCCACGGTACTTCGACCCCGCTCGGCGACGTTGCTGAATGCTCCGCCCTCGAAAAGGTCTTTGCCGGCGCTACCGACAACCTCAAGGTGAACTCCTCCAAGTGCATGATCGGCCACGCTCTCGGCGCTGCTGGTGCTCTCGAAGCCATCATCACCGTGAAGTCCTTGCAGAATCAGATGATTCATGCGACCACGAACGTGTTCAACCAGGACGAACGCATCCACCTCGATGTGTGCGCCAACAAGAACACCAGCCACTCGTTCAACTACGCCATGTCCGACAGCTTCGGCTTCGGTGGCCAGAACAGCGTGCTGCTCCTCGGTCGCAACTAAGGTTCGCTAACCACACTTTATAAAGCTCCTGGGGTTCATTCTCCGGGGCTTTTTTTGTTGCCTTTGTAAAGAAATGTTTCTATAATTGAGCCGGTGAAAATTTTCCGTTCTATATCGATTGCGCTGTTGGCTCTCCTGTTTGCAAGCGTTTCCTTGCAAGCGGCTCCGAGTGATCCGCCGACATGGCGCGATTCCACGTGGGACTACCGCAGTGAAGACCCGGCCGATACGGTTGAGTTTTCTGTCGCTAAAAGTGTCGGCGTGGCCTCGACGGTGTTGATTGCTTACGGTGCCGCCTACTGGCTTGTATTCCAGAAAGGCTGGTGGGACGAACAGGGGAGTGATTTCCATTTCGAAAACGATTTTGATTACGCCTTGAACCTCGATAAACTTGGCCATTTCGCTTCGGGCGTCATGATGGGCGAGTCCTTTTACGAAGGCTACCGCTGGGCGGGAATTTCCGAGTTTTATTCGTACTTGTTTGCAGGCTTCTCGGCAATGGCGACTCATATTGCAATCGACGTGAAAGACGGCTATTCGCCGGAGTGGGGCTTCAGCATTTTTGATGTGCTTTCGGGAACGCTCGGCGGCTTCTTGCCGATGGCGGAACGCTATGTTCCCGTGTTCAAGTATGTAGATCTCAAGTGGAGCTACTGGATCAATACCAAGGCGTATTACAGACAAAGTAAAACAGGCGTGTTTACCGATGACTATTGCAACCAAACATTCTGGGCATCGTTTAAGGTTTACCGCTTGTTGCCTAAGGCCGCGCGCCAGTATTATCCGAGCTGGCTTGCCATTGCGGCTGGCTTGAGTATTGACGAAGGTGTGTTCCTGCACGACAGAGATGTGACGCCGCATCGCGAAGTATATATTGCCCTGGATTACGACCTGGAAGCGTTCCGTCCGCAGAGCCGCATGGCGCGTACCATTGTCAAGTACCTGAATTACTTCAAACTGCCGGCCCCCACCGTGCAAGTTTATCCCGAATTCCACTGGTACTTGCTGTATCCCATTAAGTTCTAAAGAGAAATTTTTCTATTTTTGCCCCCGTATGTTTACGGGTATTATTCAATCTACCGGTGAAATCGTTTCTATTGAAAGTAGGGGCGATGCGCTTACCATGCGCCTTAAGTCACCGGGCTTTTTTAAGAATTGTAAGTTGGGCGACAGTGTCGCTAACGATGGTGTGTGTCTTTCCATTGAATCTTGTACCGATGACGAAGCGACTTTTTGCCTGATGCACCAGACGGTGGAAAATACGGGCTTTAAGCAGGCCGCTGTCGGTAAGTTGGTGAATTTGGAACTTCCGTGTCGTGCAGACAGCTTTATGGGCGGTCATTTTGTGATGGGCCATGTGGACTGCATTACCGAAGTCATCAAGGTGACTCCGCGCGAAACGGGTGTCGAAGTGGACTTGAAGCTCCCTGCAGACCTGCGTCGCTACGTGATTCGCCGCGGTTCGATTTCTCTCAACGGAATCAGCCTGACGGTCGCTGAAAAGTTTGAAGATTCCATTCGCGTGTGCATTATCCCTGAAACGCTTGCCCGCACGAACCTGCGCAACTGGGTTCCGGGTACGATTGTGAATGTGGAAGTCGACATGCTCGGCAAGTATATTGAAAATTATCTGAAGGAACGTGACCTTGCTTAATACGATTGAAGAGGCCATAGAAGATTTTAAGAACGGCAAGTTTTTGATTGTGGTCGATGACGAAGACCGCGAAAACGAAGGCGACTTTGTCATCGCCGCCGAAAAGATTACGCCCGAAAAGGTGAACTTCATGCTCCACGAAGGCCGTGGCGTGCTTTGCGCACCGCTCCCGATCAAGCGTTGCCATGAACTGAACCTCACGCGGCAGACCGCCGAGAATACCTCGATTTTGGGAACGCCCTTTACCATCATGGTCGATAAAATTGAAGGCTGCACTACGGGTGTATCCGCTCATGATCGTGCGGCGACGATTCTTGCACTTTCTGACCCGAATTCCAAGCCCAGCGACTTCGGCAGGCCGGGGCATATTTCGCCCCTGTACGCCCAGGAAGAGGGCGTACTCCGTCGCGCAGGCCATACCGAAGCGGCTGTAGATTTGGCAAAGCTTGCGGGCCTGCGCCCGGCGGCCGCCTTGATCGAAATCATGAACGAAGACGGCACGATGGCTCGTATGCCGCAGCTTCAGGAAGTCGCGAAGAAGTTTAACCTCAAGATTATCTCGATCCGCGACCTCATCGACTATCGCTTGAAAAATGAAAAGCTCGTGCAGCGCGTAGCCGCCCCGCACGTGTCGACCAAGTACGGCGACTTTACCGCCTACGCTTACAAGAGCAAGACCGACGGCGTAGAACATGTGGCTTGGGTCGCTGGTAACCCCGACTTCAGCAAGCCGGTGTACGTGCGCGTGCATAGCGAATGCCTTACGGGCGATATCTTTGGTAGCCTGCGTTGCGATTGTGGCGAGCAGCTGGCCGCCGCCATGAAGTTCATTGGCGAGCACGGCGGCGTGTTCCTTTACATGCGCGGTCAAGAAGGCCGTGGAATCGGTCTCTGCAACAAGCTCCGCGCTTACGAACTGCAAGAAAAGGGCATGGACACGGTCGAAGCGAACTTGCACCTTGGGTTCAAGTCGGACCTGCGCCAGTACGGTACGGGCGCCCAGATTCTGGCAGACCTCGGCGTCAAGGAAATGCGACTCCTCACGAACAACCCGAGCAAGATTTCGGGCATTACGGCCTATGGCCTTAAAATTGTGGAACGCGTGCCGATCGAAATTAAGCCGAACAAGGAAAACTTGTTCTACCTGCTCACAAAGCAGAAGAAGATGGGACACCAGCTGCACGTGGATGCCGCTGCCGAAGCGAATTTGAAAGAGGATAAGTAAATGGTGAACGAAATCAAGAATTCCCTCAATGGTAGTGGCCTCAAGGTGGCAATCGCCGTTGCCCGCTTTAACGAGGTCGTGACCGACAAGCTCCTGGAAGGGGCTGTGCGTCAGCTTGAACTGCTCGGTGTAGCAGACAAGGACATCACGGTCGTGCATGTGCCGGGCGCATTCGAACTCCCGGGCGTGTGCCGTCGCCTCGCTGACAGCGGCAAGTACAGTGCCGTGATGGCGCTGGGGGCCGTGATTCGCGGCGAAACCAGCCACTACGACGTGGTGGTGAATGCGTCTACCGGCGGTATTGCTAACATCGCTGCCGAAGGCAAGCTCCCCGTGATTCTTGGAATCCTCACCACCGATACCGTGGACCAGGCTATGAATCGTGCAGGCCTCAAGGCCGGCAACCTCGGCTCCAGCTGGGCATCTACCGCCGTTGAAATGGCAAACCTTTACAAGACCATCTAATTACTAGCGACTCGATTATGAAAGTAAGTTACAGACCCGCCCGTGTTTTTGCCATGCAGCTCTTGTATGCCATGGAAATTACGGGCCAGACCGCAGGGGAGGCTCTTCCGGGAGTGCTCGAATCCCAGCCCCTTCACGCTGAACAGAAAAAGTATGGAATGAAGCTGGTGGACCTGGTGCAGGCCCATCGCGAAGAACTCGACGAAAACATCAAGGCCGCGGCCGCCCACTGGGAACTGGACCGCATGGCAAGCCTTGACCGCATTGTGCTCCGCATTGCGATGGTCGAACTTTCTTACATCCCCGAAATCCCGATGAAGGTCGCCATTACCGAAGCGGTGCAGATTGCCGCCAAGTACAGCACCGACAATTCGGATTCTTTCGTGAACGGCCTTTTGACTGGCTTTATGCGTAACCGTGGCATGGTTGTCACCGAACCCAAGGAAAAGTAAAATGCTTAAGGAAAAATGGATGAAACATATCTTCGCAGGCATTGCAGCATTTGTGGCACTGATCGTGTATGTGCTGACAATGGCTCCTACGGTAAGCTTCTGGGATTGCGGCGAATTTGTCGCCTGTGCCAATACCTTGGGTATTCCGCATCCTCCTGGAACTCCGTTCTTCGTGTTCCTTGCCCGTGCAGTCATCGTGCTGCTCCCGTTCGTGGGTGAAATCGCAAAGCGCGTGAACTACATCTCGGTGGTGAGCTCCGCGGCGACTGTCTACGTGACGGCTCTCTTTGCCTGGGAACTCCTCGCAACCGTGCTCAAGACGGATGCCTTGGCTGAAAAGATTTCCAGTAAGGTTCGCACGGCCGTGCTCGGCTCTGCCGCTCTCGTGGCCGGTTTCCTCCTGACCTTCTCGGACACCTTCTGGTTCAATGCTGTCGAAGCCGAAGTTTACGGCATCGCCATGTTGATCTTGATGCTTGTGTCTTATCTCGGTCTCGTTTGGTACAACAAGCGTAACGAAGAATATAGCGACCGCATTCTGATTTTCATTTGCTACATCGCCTTCCTCGGCGTGGGCGCTCACCTTTACACCATGCTTACGGTTCCTGCCGTGTTTGCGCTCTTGCTCGTGGCCGAACCCAAGAAGATTGTAGAACGCATTCCTATCTGGATTACGGGTACGCTCCTTTGCTCCGTGATCTACATGGTGTCTGCATTTATTGAAATCTCTTTCATCTGCTTGATTGCTCTTTCGATTCTTTGCCTTGCAAAGCCTATCAAGAACAAGGGTGTGCAGCGCAGCATGCGTCTGTCCTTGGCATTTGCTTTCTTTGCCCTGATTGGTTACAGCACGCACCTCTACATTCCGATCCGTTCGGAATTGAACCCGATTATCGACGAAAACGATCCTGAAATCAACATCCGCGATGAACAAGGCAACCTCCAGCTGGGTAACCTGTTCAAGGATGAAAACTGGGTCGCCTTCAATAACTTCATTGAACGTAAGCAGTACGGCTCCGAAAGCATGATTAGTCGTGCCTTCTATCGTCGTTCTCGCATTAGCCACCAGTTCCTCTCCTTCCCGCACATGGGTTACGGTGGATACCAGATGGCTCAGTACCTGCCGTATAAGGTGGGCGATGTGAACTACGCCAACGGCGTCTATACCTTCGATGCTGCCGACAACCAGCCGGTGGAACGTTTCGGTATCAAGTTCCCCACACAGATGAGCTTCATGGGCGATGCAACGCTCCCGCAGTTCATGATGTTCTTGCTCTTTAACGGCCTTTTGGTGATGGTTTGCGTGTTTGTCTGGAAGCGCAACCGCAACGTGGGCGTGTTCGTTTCTGTACTTTATGCTCTCTGCTCTCTCGGCCTGTTGTTCTACATCAACTTTGCCGACGGCACTCGCATGGAACAGCGCGATCATGACTACTGGGTGTCTGTGATGAGCCGCAATGTTCAAGACCTGAACAGCCGCGGCATGGGTATTTCGGCTCTGCCGGACCCGAACGAACTCATCGATATGCGCCAGAATATCGAACATGCCAAGATCCGCCTGGAAACGCTCAAGGCCCGTGGTGCAAACGAAGCTCGTCTTGCCGATATCCAGCGTGAAATCGATGGCTATACCAATTCCGCTGTTTGGCAGAACTGGCAGAAGATTGAAAGCGGCTTTGCCCAGGTGGGTAGCCGTGCTCCGTTCCCCGATGCTGTGCACCTGGAAGTGCGTGAACGTGACTACTTCTATACTCCGGCATTCATTGTCATGAGCATGATTTACGGTATCGGTGCCGGTATCCTGGTGTTCCTGGTTGCAACGTCTAGCTTTGCTGCCTTTGCCAACCCGGTGGCTGCAGCCTTGGTTGCTGTGTCCTTCCTGGTACCTTGCATTTCGAACTACAAGGAACACGACCGCTCTGGCCTTTGGGTTCCTTGGGATTACGCCTTCAACCTGCTCAATAGCTGCCGCCCGAATGCCATTCTCTTTACGAATGGTGACAACGATACCTTCCCGCTGTGGTTTGCTCAGGAAGTGGCCGGCGTGCGTAAGGACGTTCGCGTGGTGAACCTCTCGCTTGGTAATACCGACTGGTACATCAAGCAGATGCTCGACAACGAGCCGATTCTCAAGCTCAGCTACGACAAGGCCGCTATCGACCGCGACATGGTGCTCGACAACAGCTCTGCTTCTAACCCGAACCATCAGGTTTCTACTTGGGTCAAGAACGCTCAGCGCCTTATGCCGCAGCTCAAGAACCGCATTGACGCTATGGAAGGTCAGGAACTTTCTTCGGCCGATTCTGCAAAGCTCTTGCAGTTCAAGGTGCATTATCAGGTGTGGGATGCCTTTACGGAATGGGCTGCCCGTACTCGTAGCGGCATGATGCTCACACAGCACAAGTTGGTGATTGACCTTGCTCTCCAGAACATGGACAAGCCGATTGAAATTTCGACGACTGTCGGTACTTCCAACTTCATGGGCCTTGAAAAGTACATGGTCCAGGAAGGCATGGTCTACAACTTCGTGAAGGGTGATTTGACCCCGAAGCGTAACTCCTTCGATTCCAAGTTCACGGCCAACTTGATTGATTCTGTATTCAAGTTCCGCGGCCTAGGCGACGGTACTGCCTATATCAATGGCGAAACCGAACGCCTGCTCTCTGGCTACGTGTCGCTCTACTTGCAGATTTCTTTCGATGCACGCGACAAGATTTCGACGCTCCGCAACACGCATCCGTTTACTGCCGAAAGAAAGGCTCAGGTCGACAGCATTGCCGCTTCTGCTGGCAAGTACCTCGAAATGGGCATGAAGCAGTTCCCGAGCGAATGGCGTAACTACTGGGCTGCAGCATTCGTTTACGAAGCCGCTGGCCAGAAGGCTAAGGCCCAGGATGCGGTGAATCGCGGTCTTGAAAATGTTCCGGCTTACGAAGATGGCGGTCGTGCTCGTCTCATGATGGCTGCTCGCCAGATTGAACAGTTGTCCGACGAACCTTTGAAGGTTGAAGAACCTGTGCCGGCTGCTCCGGCCGATTCCCTCCAAAAAGATTCTGCTAACGAACCTGCTGTAGTAGCTGCTAAGTAATTTATTGCGATAAGAGGATACGAATGGATTTGAGTCTTGTTATTCCGGTCAAGGAAGAAAGCGAGAACCTTCCCGAGCTTTTTAAGGAAATTGTTGCTGCCATCGAGCCGACAGGCTTTACCTTCGAGGTCATCGTCATTGATGACGGTAGCCGTGACAATACCTGGGAAGTGGTGGAGTCTTTGTCCAAGGAGTATTCTTTTGTCCGAGCTTTCCGCTTCCAGTTCAACTGCGGTAAGGCGGCCGGACTAGCTTTTGGATTCTCCAAGGCTCGCGGCCGCTACGTCGCCACTTTGGATGGCGACTTGCAAGATGATCCGCTTGAAATCCCGAAGATGATCAAGATTCTCGAAGACGGCTACGACCTGGTTTCTGGCTGGAAGATCCGTCGCCTGGATCCTTGGCATAAGACTTGGCCCTCCAAGCTCTTTAACTTGACGGTTTCGATTGTGTGCGGTCAGCGCTTGCACGACTTTAACTGCGGTATTAAGGCATATCGCAGTTCCGTGGTGCGCTTTATTCACCTGTACGGCGATTACCACCGCTTTATTCCAGTGATGGCCAAATGGCAGGGTTTCCGCATTACCGAAATGCCGGTGGCTCACCGCGCCCGTATTCATGGTGTTTCCAAGTACGGCGTGTCCCGCCTGGTATCTGGATTCCTGGATCTGGTTTCCTTGATGTTCATGCGCAGCTTTGCCTCGAAGCCGCTCCATTTCTTTGGACTCTTGGGCCTTATCTTTATGCTCGTCGGTTTCGGCATCTCGGGCTATTTCGGCTATGAATGGTTCCAGACAGGCGCTCTCCATGTGCGTCCGCTTCTTTTGGCAGGCGGATTCTCGCTGGTGATGGGCGTGCAGTTCATTTCGCTTGGTCTTTTGGGCGAAATGATGAACGGAAGCAAGAAACAGAGCTATCCGGTGGCCGAATCGATACGTGAAATTGTAGATTTGAGTTAGGAGAAAGTTGGTTTATGGCGTACCCTAAAAGTCTTGTAATTGTTCCGACTTATAATGAGAAAGAAAATATCATGCTCATTATGTCGGCTATTTTGGAACAGAACGAATGCTTGGAAATCCTGGTGGTTGACGATGGCAGTCCCGATGGTACGGGCGACATGGTCGAAGAAGAAACCAAGAAGAATCCGCGCGTTCACTTGATTCGCCGCAAGGGCAAAATGGGGCTTGGCTCCGCCTATGTGACTGGTTTTAAGTGGGCTCTCGAACGCGATTACGAACGCGTGTTCGAAATGGATGCCGACTTTAGCCACGCTCCGACCGACCTGAACCGTTTTTTGGAAACGGCCGAAGATGCCGATCTCGTACTCGGTAGCCGCTACCAGAATCACCGCATTAGTGTGGTGAACTGGGATTTGCGCCGCCTTATTCTGAGCTACGGTGCAAACGTTTACACCCGCATTGTGACGGGACTCCCGATTAGCGATGCTACGGGTGGTTTCAAGTGCTTCCGTCGTGAAGCTCTGCAGGCTTTGAACCTCGACAAAATGAAGAGCGATGGTTACTGCTTCCAGATTGAAACGACTTTCAAAATTTGGAAAAAGGGTTTGCGAGTCAAGGAAATTCCTATCATCTTTACGGACCGTACTCGCGGTACATCCAAGATGAGTGGCGGTATTATTTCCGAAGCTTTCTTCTTGGTTCTTAAACTCCGCTTGGGACTCGCATAATTTAAAATCCGAATTGCCTATGTATTCTTGCTCCATTATCGTTATTGCGTACAACTCCTGTGACTTTATTCCGGCTTGCCTAAAGTCCGTTCGCGATGCGTGCGAAAATGTGGATGCACAGATTATTGTTCTTGATAACGGTTCTGTCTCGCCGATTCTACCTGAAATCAAGGCTTATTTCCCCGAGGTTCTTTGGCTTGATTCCAAGGAAAACCTGGGATTCGGTAAGGGATGTAATCTTGCCGAAAAGCATGCGACCAAGCCGTATTTGTTCTTTATTAATCCCGATACGGTGGTGTCGCGTGATTCCTTTACCAAGGTGCTCGACTTTATGGAAGAACACCCGGAATCGGGTACGGTGGGTTGTCGTATTTTAAACGAAGATGGATCCATTCAATGGGCTTGCCGTCGATCTTTCCCGACGATTGTTTCTGCAGTGTCGAAGACGATTGGACTTGCTGCTCTTTTCCCGAAGAACAAGACTCTTGCAAGCTACAACATGACGTTTGCCGATCCCGACAAAATGATCGAGGTGGATGCCATCAGTGGTTCGTTCTTCTGCATCCGTCGTGAATTGTACGAATCTTTGGGCGGTTTTGACGAAGATTTCTTTATGTATGGCGAAGACTTGGATCTTTGCTTTAGAGCGAAAGCAGCTGGTTGCAAGAACTATTATACGCCTTCGACGAACATTCTGCATTTTAAGGGCCAAAGCTGCCGTACGCGTCGTTGGGGCTCTTATGTAGACTTCTACAAGGCGATGCTTATCTTTGTGAAAAAGCACAAGGACCTTTACTTTGTTCCGAACTTCCTCGTGTCATTCGGAATTCTTTTTGCGGCCTTTGTGGGAATGTTCTCGCGCTTGATTCCGAAGTTCTGGAAAATGTTCCTGGACCTGGGCGTCATTGCGATTTGGGCTTTCGCCTTCTTGGGTCGCGGCATTTCTGTCAGCCGTTCCTGTGCCGATATGAACTTGCAGGGGGATGCCGCTTCAGGGTGCATTAATTACGCCGTTGTTGTAAAGCATTCTATTTTGGATATTTCGCAGTTTGAAGATTGGTGGCTGGTCGGCTTGGTCCTGATCGTGAATATGGTGTTCCTTGTTTTCCGCGGAGAATATACGGTTTCAAGTCTCAAGGGCGATCGCTTGCTCCGTTACTTGATTCCGCTGAATGTCCTTGCCGTGGGCGGCTACCTGGCGTTCCGCTATTTTACCCAGACCCCGATTGATATCGACGAAATCAGCCTGTTACCTTACGATCCGCGCTGGATTGCGGTTGTCGCAAGTTCTAGCCTAGTTATTCCGTTTGCGCTTTTTGTCTGGAGACGCTTTGCGTTTTGGATAAACTATTTCTATCGAATCTTTGCCAAGAAACGCCATCGTTCCATTTTGCTTGGCGGTTCCGAAGATTCCCTGCAATCTTGGTTTGACCGTTACAATGTGATTCCGGGAATTGAAATCCTTGGCTGTGTGAGTTCTGACCCGTCCAAGGTATCCGATGAAAACCGCCAGCATCTGCTGGGCGACCTTTCTTCGATGGAATCAATTTGCAATCGTACCGGCTGTCGTGAACTTCTCGTGGTGTCCAATCTGTCGGGCTATCGCGAGCCTTTCGACATCAAATGGCTCGATAGTCTCGGTTTACGGGTGTTTTTGCTTATCGGAAACACCAAAATGGGCGATTTTGCCCTTGTAAACCTGAAATATTTGCACTAAAACATAAAATTCCTACATTTTCTTTACGCATTGCACAAAAATTGAGTTATTTTTTTGTGTAAGTATTTGATTATTAAGGTTTTATGTTCGATACGAATCTTTTGAATATTCTTTGCTGCCCTGAAACTAGGGGTAAGCTGAAATTGGCGTCTGACGAATGCTTGGCCGCCTTGAACCAATCTATTTCTGCCGGCACGCTCAAGAATGTTGCCGGTGAAAAGGTGACAGAGCCTTTGACCGAGGCTCTTTCTACCGAGGACAATTCCAGGGTGTATCCGGTTCGCGAAGGAATCCCGGTTCTTTTGGCGGACGAAGCAATTTTGCTCTAAGAGGTGTTTATGGCGGTAACGTTGGAATCACTCAGAAAGTCTGTAGGCAAGAAAAACACCAATTCCATGGTGTTTGCATGGCTTGCAGATCTTGAACGCGTGGCAGGGGAGTTGGACAAGGCTCTCCAGAGAGTCGACGGCGGTCTCACGTTGTACCCGAACGATATTTCGGCAAGACTTGTACGCGCAAAGATTCTTACTCAACTCGAAGCATACCAGCCTTGCGTTGAGGAATGTGAACGCATCATTGTGATGGATCCGTTCAACCTGGCTGCACAGCAGTTGATGGGCAATGCCTACGACAAGCTGGGTATGCTTGCGGAGCGAAACGTCTGTTACCGTCGTTTGCACGACATGGACCCGCTGAATACCTTCTGGAAAGAAGAATACGACGTCGTGCTCGAAAGCACGGCTGCTGCAGCTGCCGTTGCTGCTGCCGGCGATACTGAATTTATCATGTCCGATAACACCCAGGAAATGGGTGGCGCGGCATCTCCGCTCAATATGTCGCTCAATGAAGAAGCTCCGGCTGAACCTGCGACCGCGGATGCTGGTGCGGGTGCATTTGAAATGCCTGCTACCGCAGATTCTATTGATTCTCCGATGGCTGAAGCGAATGGCGAAGAATCTGCTTCTGATGAAAGCATGGCAGACGATCCGTTTGCTTCTCTGGCTGCGATGCTTCCCAATGGCGATGCTGCCGAAGATTCTACGATGGACGACCTGTCTGCATCGCTTGAATCAGCAATGGATTCCATTAAGACCGACGAGTCTGAAACCCTTGCCGAAGAATTCGGTGCTGAAGAAAACATTTCCAGTTCTGACGTGTCTTCTGCTCTGTCCGACATGTTCGGTCTGGATGATGATCTTGAACCCGAGGAAACGACCAGCGCAAGTCCGTTTGCAAAACCCGCTGCTCCTGCTTCGGATATTCCGGCTAGCATCGACGAGAACGCGCAGTCCAATGCCGCATCAATCTTTGAGTCGGCTTCTGTCGAAGACAAACCGCAAAGCATTGACGATGCCTTTGGCGATATCTTTGGCGAAGATGAGCTGCCTGAAGAAAAAACGGTTAATGAAGAAAGCGCAAGTGCGGAAACTTTGGAACCCGTCGACACTGAAGATTTCTCGACGAAGTCCATTGAATCGCTTGCCGAATCTCCGCTTGATGAAGGTATCGAAGACAAGGATGCTGATGAATCGTCCTTGTTTGAAAAGTCTGTCGAAGATAAACCGCAGAGCATCGATGATGCCTTTGGCGATATCTTTGGCGAAGACGAATTGCCCGAGGAATCTAGCGGTAGCGGTCTGTTTGAAAAGTCTGCCTCTGCTGACATGAATTTGACTGCCGACGCTCCTGCTGAAGAAGCCCCTGCGGCTGAAACTCCTGCCGCCGAAGCTCCTGTTGAAAAAGCTCCTGCAGCCGATGAACCGATGACGATTGATAGCGCGTTCGATTCCATTTTCGGCGAAGATGAACTTCCCGAAGAAAAGCCTGTAGAAAGCGCTGCGGCTCCTGCTGAAGAAGATGCATTCAAGCTTGACGACGAACCGGCTCTTGATGCTCCGGCTCTTGAATCTCCGATTGACAATCTCTTTGCAGACGATAAGCCGGCAACCGAAGAACCCTCTATTGATGACGCTCCGGCACTAGAGTCTCCGATTGATAATCTCTTTGCTGATGATGCTCCGGCTGAAACAGAGGAACTGGTTGCGGAAGCTCCTGCTGAAGAAACGCCTGCAGTTGAGGAAACTCCTGTTGTAGAACGTCCTTCTTCTGATAGCTCCTTTAGTGTAGACAGCGCCTTTGAATCGATTTTCGGTGCAGACGATGACTTGCCCGAAGAAAAGCCTGTTGAACCTGCTGAAGTGCAGAACGCTGAACCGCAAGAGACGGTGTCACTTGAAGAACAAGTGAACCAGGCTGAAGCTGAACTTGAAATGCCGGAAACGAAGACCGAAGAAACGTCTGATCTTGCTCAGGAAATGGGCGGCGCCTTCGCTTCGATGTTCGGCAACACTGACGATGACTTGGATTTGCCTGAAGTCTCTGCTCCGGCAGCGGCTGACAGCCAAGAAGTGATTGAACAGGGCTTGACCGAAACTCCGGTTGAAGAAGCTTCTGAAAAGGCTCCGGAATCTGCTCAGGAAGCTCTTGAAGAAGATATCGACAAGTCTTTTGATAATTTGTTCGGAAAAGAAACCGAGTCTGATTTGCCGGTTGAAGGCTCTGCTGCTTCGGCGGAATCTGTTGCTCAGCCGGAAGCTCCCGCTCAGGAAACTTCGGCCGCAGAACCTGCACAGGATCTTGATTCCCTGGAATCGGAAGTCTCTGGCGCGTTCAAGGGCCTGTTTGACATGGATGATGATTCCTTGCCCGAAGAAACGACTCCTTCCAACAAGGGTGTCGATTTCTTGATGTCCGGTGATTCCGATGATGAAATTTCTGCTGGCCTGATTAATGACCCGGATGCTCCGCTTGATCGTGGCTCCCATGATTTGGATGAAAGCCTGAATACACGTACGCTTGCCGAAATTTATTTCGACCAGGGCTTGTATGGTAAGGCTCTCGAAATCTACAAGGACCTTGCTCAGAAGGAACCTGAAAACGAAGACATTGCGGCTAGACTTTCTGAAGTCGAAAAACTCTATAACGAAAAGTTTGGAGGTGAAGCCTAATGGCCGAACAGCAGCAACAACCGCAACTTCGTATTGAAAAGCTCTTGCGCGAAATGGTGAATCGCGGTGCTTCTGACTTGCACTTGCGCGTAGGTGTTCCGCCTGTTTACCGTATTAACGGTGCCTTGCAGCGCCCCTTCGATATAAAGGTCGACGCATTGTTGATGGATTCCTTCTTGGATGATATCATGAACCGCGATCAAAAGCAACGCTTTGAAGCGAATAAGGAATGTGACTTTGCCGTGGGCGCCCGCGACATGGGTCGTTTCCGTGTGAACGTGTTCCGCCAGCGTGGTTCTATCGCAGTTGTGATTCGTCACATTAAGGCAAAAATTCCGGCATTCTCAGAACTTCATTTGCCTGAAATCATTCCCGAAATGGCTTTGACCAAGCGCGGTCTGATTCTCGTTACGGGTACGACTGGTTCGGGTAAGTCGACGACGCTCGCCGCCATGCTTAATTATATCAACCAGAAAGAAGCGACCAACATTATTACAGTTGAAGACCCGATCGAATACCTCTACAAAGATGAGAAGTCGATTATTTCGCAGCGTGAAATCGGCGTGGATACCAATTCCTACGCAAACGCCCTGCGTGCCGCGCTCCGTCAGGACCCGGATGTGCTTCTGGTGGGCGAAATTCGTGACCTTGAAACCATGCAGATTGCCTTGACCGCGGCCGATACGGGCCATATGGTGTTTGCTACGATTCATACCACGAATGCGACTGAAACGGTTCACCGTGTGCTTTCGATGTATCCGCCGCACCAGCACGACGAAATTCGCTTGCTGCTTTCTGAAGTGCTTGCCGGTATTATTTCGCTTCGCTTGTTGCCGACCAAGGATGGCAATGGCCGTGTGCCTGCTGCCGAAATTTTGGTGAATACGGCTGCCATCAAGGAATATATCAAGGACAAGGAAAAGAATGACTTGATTGAACAGGCGATTGCCGAAGGTCATTTGCAGTATCACAGCCAGACGTTCGACCAGGCTCTTCTCAAGCTTTACGAAGAAGAAAAGATTTCTTTGGAAACAGCTATGAATGCAGCCACGAACCCCGATGACTTCGATCTTAAGATTCGCGGTATTTCGGGTACTTCCGAACGTACTTGGATGTAGTTGTTGCTCAAAAGCTTTTGCTTATATAAAAAGTCCTCCGCATTCGCGGAGGACTTTTGGTGGATTAGGAGGAATTCTATTCGTTGTAGTAGACGGAGCTTCCTGAAGGGAAGGTGACGCTTTTCTGGTAGCTGGAGGTATTGCTTACTTGTGCGGGCTGACCCGTAGTAGCGACCATGTATCTACCCGATATGGTGGGCTTGAATGCGATGTTAGAGGTTCCGTAGTAGTTGCCGGTTGTAAAGCTCACGTTATAGTTCGTGCCCTTTTCCGAGGAACCGCTACTGAATCCGAGAACCGTTTTGCTGGTGAGGCTTGCTGAACCGTCGGCATCGAAGGAGCCGCCCATGCCGCCGCTAATTTGGCATTCTACGATGACAACGCCACCAGAAATGGTGAGTTCGCCGTTGCTGTCAATGCCGTCGGTGTCACCGGAGCCAGTCTTTGCGTGGTGTACGCCGCCCGTAATGGTCAAGAATCCGCTGCTGCTGCCCATTCTGCCACCCATGCCGCCTCCGGGGCCGAATCCCCAGTTTGACTGGCCGCCTTGATTGGTGTTGCCGGATCCGTCATTGCCGCCGGCTGCATTCCAGGCGTCATCGGTTCCGTAGACATCGGTAATTCCGCCGTTTGCCTTGATGTACCAGGCTTCGAGACCTTCGTAGGAATTGGTCACGTAGATGGTACCGTCGTTAATCATGAGGGTTGAGTCGGCGTGTACGCCGTCGTTCTTGGGAGCCGCAATGGTCGTGTAGCCTCCGTTAAAGTAGACGTTCTGGTTGGAATGAACACCGTCGTCACCAGAGGAAATATCGATCTTTCCGGCATTGATGTAAACTCTGTTGTCAGAGACGATGCCTTTGCCGGTCGATGTTACTTTGATGGTCGGCTCAGAAACCGAGTCTTGGACGATGATATAGTTGTAAGCCTGGATGCCGTCATCGCCTGCCTTGGTAATGGTGATGTTGCCGCCCTTGATATTGACAATGCCTTTGTTGTCTACTACAGAGCCCTCATCTTCACCTTCGTCACTCTTGATGCCGTCGCCGTTGGTTGCTGCGATGGTAATGTTGCCGTTTTCGATATCCACGATGCCCTTGCCCTTCAAGCCGTTATTTACGGCGGTCACGTTGATTGTTGTGGCGCCGCGGAAGCGCAAGTCGTTGCTGGTGTGAATACCGTTGTTGTAGTTGCCCTTCACGATCAAGGTGCCTTCGCCCTTAATGGTCAAGTCATCCTTGGCGTAAATGCAGGCGCCGGTGGTATCCACTTTCGTTTCGTTGTTGGAATTCACGTAAGTGTAGGACTTTGTACGGGTGCTTCCGTCGCTAAGCGTGTTGGTGGTACCGTTTTTCGGAACCACGAACGTCTTGCTGGACATCTGCGAATAAATAGGTGCGTCAGCTGTGTTGGTGAGCGTGAGTCCGCGCAGGTTCAGGTAAACGCCCGAATCGCTCTTGGGAGAATACACACGAATCTGTGCGTCGGCACCGCTATAGGTTCCGCTAAAGTCATAGTCGCCGGCACAGGTGATGACGACTTCGCCACCGGTAACCGTGACGCAGTTGTTATTGTTTTCTACGCTTGCACCATTTGCGGCATAGGTAATTGTCGGCACGTTACCATTCGAAGTGGTGGTGGCGCTGCTATTCGGTGTCACGTTTGCTGAGCTATTAGGCGTTGCATTCGAACTGCTCGATACCGGCGTTGTCGTCTCGGAAGAGGAGGAACGGCCTGGTTGAGAGGTGCTACTTGCGGCAGTTTCAGAACCTTCGGAATTTACAGAAGAACTGCTTGCCGGTGCGACCGTCGAAAGAGAAGTCTTGTTGCAGTCTGTATCAAAGTAATACAGGCTTCCGTCGTCATTCTTGTAGTAAGAAATGCCGTTTACGGTATAGAGCGCCTTTTCCGTGGTACAAGACGATGTTTCGCTTGCAGTTTCTGTACCCGTTGAATCCTTTGCAGGATCGACGGTGGATGCCGTAGAGTCGCTAGGCGTCGTTGTGCCTACGTCTGTGCTGGTTTCGATAGGATCTGCGGTGTTATTTTCAGTGGAGCCCGGCGTGGCTTCGGGAAACCCGTAGCTTCCGTCTGCATTGATCCAGAAGGCAAGTGTCCCTTCGGTATCGAGGCAAAGTGTTTCTCCGCTTGCGCCCTGCATGGCGGCGTAGCCGTCATAGACGCATGCGTTAGTGATGATTCCTGTAGCATCGGCGAGGTTGTCTTTGGGGCTGGTAGAGCTGCTGTCGCTCGAACATCCGGCAATAAGACCGCCTGCTACAAGAGTAGTTAATCCCAAACAATTCCTTGTAAGCATGATTTCCTCTTTTATGGGGGTTGTTTTGTTTTTATGAAAGATACATAGTGGAACAATCCGTTTTAAACAAAAAAGTGACTTAATAAAAAAAACAGAAAACGTAATTTGGAACGAATTTTCCCGTTCGGAACAAATCGCTCCAAAATGCACCCGTTGCGTTGTTTACAACAAATAAAAAGCTATCTTTTGAAATAGAATACGCCATTTTGATTCTTGAAAAATCGAGACGTTATGAAAAAACTTTCTAAGCCGTTTGCCCTTTTGGTGGCAGCCATGCTTTCTGTACCGGCATTTGCAGCATCGCCTGTAGTCGGTCCTGAAAATATCCGCAATTTGCGACTCCTGGAAAATTCCCCGATGCTGTTTGAACTGCATCGCGTCACGACCGGGGAAGGGCGCCAGTTCTTTGCCTATCCGCGTCGCGATACGACATTCCGCAAGAATTTTGTGGCGACCGAAAGAAATGCGTTGCTTTACTTTGATTCAGAAAACGGCGCTGCTATTTCGGGACATGGATCGTCTTTTGAAAAATCGAATCCGCGCATGGGACTTGCAATGTCGCTGGTTGGCGGCATGGACTATCGCGGTGGCGAGGCTCTTGGCGACACCATTTGGCCGGGAATCGATGGCGGTATTTACTTGCGCGGTTATGCGGACTCTATTGATTTTGTGCTTGACGCCCGCATTTATGATGAAGGTCATTCTGCCAGTTACCCGAATTCTTTTGACGGCGAATTCTTGGAATTTCAAAAAGATGAAAATAATTCGGGACTTGAATACACGAGCTATGCCCGCTACCGTACACACATTGCCTTGAACTACGATTGGTTGCGCTTGGACTTTGGCCGTGATGTGATGCACTGGGGCCCTGGCTACTATAACAACTTGAGCTTGAACCAGTTTGCGCTGCCGTACAACATGCTTTCGCTTGACATGCAGTTTGGCCCGTTGCGTGTGCTTTCGTTCTATGGTGACTTGCGCGTTTATTCGAGCATGAGTTACAAGAATATCGATGAAACTCGCAACATCTTTGGTCACCGCTACGAACTTGCCGTTGGTAACGCTACGTTCGGTATTAGTGAACTGCAAATCCAATACGACAACTTGAAACCTTGGCTTTTTATTCCGACGGTTCCCTTGTTCATGGAAAAGGGTAACTATTCCGAAGACAGCAACAACGGTTCCCTTTCTTTTGATTTCAACTACCGCTTGTTCAGGTCTCTTCGTGTGTATACGGAATTCTTCCTTGACGATATGGAAAGTCCTGTGAGCCTTGTAAAGAATGACAACATCGAAGCCAAGTGGGCTTGGATGGCGGGTATGCATGGCGCCCATGATTTCAAGATCAATTCGCACTTGCTGGAATCGGGCTTTATTGCAGAATACGCCCGCATCGAACCTTACGTGTATTCGCATTTCCATCCGAACACGGCGCAGTTAGCTCATTTGGGCCGCCCCTTGGGTAACCAGGCTGGTCCCAATAGTCAGACCATTGACTTTACCGCTTATGGTCGCCTGGATCATCATGTGTTTGCCTCACTTCGCAACACCTGGTTCTGGAAGGGTACTGATTACGGCAGCGCAGTAAACGATACGACCCCGACAACGGATCACATGAAATTGCACAAACATTTCTTGAAGGGCGCAAAAATGGAATACTCGCTCACGCCTTCAATCAGCTACGAAGGTCAGTACGTGTTCTTCCTCGGCGAGATTACTTTGTTTAATGATGAAAAGGTTTACTTAAGAACAGGATTCAAGTGGTAGTCTATGCAAAAGCCTGAACTCTTAGCCCCTGCTGGCGACCTTGTTCGCATGAAGTACGCCTTTGCCTATGGCGCCGATGCCGTGTATGCGGGGCAGCCCGCTTTTTCGCTCCGTGCCCGTGAAAACGGCTTCAAGAATTTGGATGACCTTGCCGCGGGTATTGAATATGCCCACCGCTTGGGTAAAAAGTTTTATCTCACGAGTAACGTGATTCCTCGCAATGTGAAGGTGGAAGCTTTCCAGAACGCATTGCTTGCAGCCATTGACTTGAAACCCGATGCACTGATTGTGGCAGACCCTGGCTTTGTGGGTTGGTTGCGCGAAGTGCGACCCGAGGTCGAGATTCATTTGTCTGTGCAGGCGAATACGACCAATTACTTGGCGGCCAAGTTTTGGCACGACTTGGGCGTGCGTCGCGTCATCTTGAGTCGTGAACTTCGCTTGTCTGAAATCCTTGAAATCAAGAATCGCTTGCCGGATTTGGAACTGGAAGTGTTTGTGCATGGTGCGGTTTGTATGTCAATGTCTGGTCGCTGTATGCTCAGTAACTGGGTGACACGCCGCGATGCAAACCAGGGCGCCTGTGATAACAGTTGCCGTATGCCTTACCGCCTGTATGCCAATCCGGAACCGCAGTGCGAAGACTATCAGGAGCATGAAGGTTCCTTCAGCTTGCAGCGCACTGACCGCCCGGAATTGGACCCGATTGCCTTGGACGAAGACACTTGGGGAACGTACTTCATGAGCAGCCGCGATATTTGCGCTATCGACGTGATTCCGGAATTGATGGCGGCAGGCCTCGATTCGTTCAAGATCGAAGGTCGTACCAAGTCGGTGTATTACTTGAGCCAGGTGGTACGTGCTTACCGTATGGCAATCGATTCTTGTGCCGCTCAAATGGAACAGGGCGTTGCAACGGAATCGGTCAAGGTTTCGGACGACGCCTATCGCGCGATTTCGTTTGTAGACGGTCGCGGCTTTATGCCGGGATTCTTGCGCGGCCCCTTGCCGCAGAATTATGAATGCACTCACGAAGAAGCACCCGGTGGTTGCGTTGCCGCTCAGGTCATAGCCTATGACCCGAATACGAAAGCATGTCGCGTCAATGTCAAGAATCCGTTCTCGATAGAAGATTCCTTGGAGCTCATGACTCCTTCCGGAATGGCGCCTTGCAAAATTGATTCGATGAAGGATTTCAAGGGCGGAAATGTAGATCGCTTGCATCCGGGGACCGAAGGTTGGATTTTCTTTTCAGAAGATGTAAAAGGCCTTCAGGAAAACGCTACTTTTTGCTTTTTTGTGCGAAATATCACGTAAAAACGGAATTTTTTTTTAGATTTGTAATATGGCTGTCGACGAAGCGACAAAGAAACAAGACGAATTGGAACTTTATCAGATTGATGATAAAGCCATTATGCCTTTCTTTGAATGCCACCGCGAAGAACTGAAGCAATTTATTCAGGATCGCAAAGGGCAGAATCTCTCGCTTTTGGAATTGCTCAAGCAGTTTATTCGCACCTACAAGCTTCCGTTTAACATGCAGCGCTATATGTCCGTACAGACGACATACATCAAGCAGGTGTTGCAGGAACGCATGCAGGACCGCCAGGTGGCGGTAAGCCGTTGGATCCAGGAACATGCCGGTCGTCACCGTAATCGTATGATTCAGCTCCAGTGCCTTTATCTGGACCGAATCAAGGACAGATTGCTGCCTGAAATCCAGAAAATGTTGGAACAGCGGATAGAAAATCTCCAGTCGAAACTCGACGAAAATAAATAGACCGCTAAATCATTGACAATCAATATCTTCTACGAAAAATTGCCTTTTTTTGACTAAAAAAGGCGATTATTTTTTTGTATGCTTTTTGAAGTGGTGACAATTTGAGCACTGAAAGTATACTTTTTTTTGTCAAGACATGCAACAAAATTTTTCTGTTGATAAGTTGTTCCAATCATAGGGAGTCTGTCTTGATTGTGGAGTGATTAAAAGAGTGATTTGTTTGCAATAGTGGGGGCAATATTGGGAATAAATAAATTTTTGTCGTTTTTGAGCTAAATTCGCCAATTTTCAAAAAAAATGACAGACTTCGGACATTTTGTTGTATGCTTTATTTAATTTTTTCATGCTTTTTTAGATGATTGGTAAAACGTGACAAACTCTGTTGCTCTCTTGAATTCGGAATCTTCGGTCTGGCAGTTGACTCTGGACCGTTTGCGCCTGGAATGTAATGACTATTTCGGTCTGACTATTTTGGATACGGTCAGCTACGAAGGACTTTTTGACGGTATTGTACGTCTTTCTGTCCCCGATGAACTTCGTGAAAATTGGGTGAAGGCGCATTATGCCGATATTATGCGCAAGGCTTTTGCCGAAGTCTTGGGCGATTCATTTGTTGATTTCAAGATTTCTATTGCTGCTGCTGAAAAGGGCGTGCAGGTGATGGCTACTCCGGCCGCTCCGAAGCTTGCTCCGGCTCGTGCCCGTGTCGCTACTCCTAAGAAGCGTGCTCCGCGTATTAAGCTTTCTTTGTATGCCGACTATACCTTTGACAACTTTATCGAAGGTGATTGCAACAGCACCGCCTGCGAAGCTTGCAAGTCCGTTGCAGAAAACCCGGGCGATCCGGCCTTGAATCCTCTTTTTGTGTATGGTAAGTCTGGTCTTGGCAAAACCCATTTGCTCCAGTCCATTGCCGCCCAAATTGTAAAAACGAAGCCCGGTACGCGTGTCGTCTATTGTCAGGCTTTTGATTTTGTACACGATGCTACGGCCATGTACAAGGCCCTGAAACTCAAGACGGGTAACGCCCGCCAACTCGCCGAAGCCTTCCAGGATAAATACGAAAATTGCGATATCTTGCTTCTGGACGACATCCAGCTTCTGGAATACAAGAAGTTCTGCCAAGAAAAGCTGGCTATCCTGATCAAGCATTTGCGTACGCTCGGAAAGCAGGTTGTGTTGTCTTGCGACCGTCATCCTTCCAACTTTAACCGCTTGGAAGATGGCGAAGTTCCGCCTGAACGCAAACTGTCTCCCGACGCTATCCCGAGTATTTCGGCAAAGCTCTTGGCTCCGCTGGAATCTTGCGTTGCCGTCGGTATCGATGTTCCGGACTTGACGACACGAATCAAGCTGATTCAAAAGAAATCGATGAATATTCCGTTCCTCGATCGTGACCGCGAAGAAATTTGCAGGTTCCTTTCGCTGCCGCCGCGCGAAAATGTCCGCGTGATCGAAGGCATGCTGAACGGTATTCGAGCCTTGAATCAATTTTGCGAAGAGAATCTTGACCTGAATGTGGTAAAGCGCTTGGTGGCCCCTCCGGGAACGACCGGTGTCGAAGAACTTTCGGTCAAGGGTATTGCAGAAACGGTTGCTTTGGAATTCGGCACAGACCTGATGGCGCTTACAAGCAAGCGTCAGGATGCCGGTGTCGCCTTGCCGCGTAAGGTGGCAATGTACCTTTGCCGCGAAATGACGAATACCTCTCTTGTGAATATCGGTGAATTCTTTAACAGGGATTACTCTTCTGTTATCGCCGCAATCCGTTCACTTGCAAAGCAGATGGATAATGATGAAGACCTTGCCCGCAAGGTCAAGGATATCCGCTATTTGCTGGAAGCCTAGTAATGATTGCTTTGGTGACGGGTGGCGCAGGCGTCGTAGGGAAGGCGCTCTGTCGGGAACTTTTAGCGTGCGGTGTGTGTGTGCGCGTGCTTGTGCTCCCGGGCGATACCCAGGCTGGGTTTTTACCCGAGGGGGTGGAAGTTTTTTATGGGGATGTATCGGACGCGGATTCAATTCGCGAAGCCTTTGCCGGCGTAGATTTGGTGTACCATCTCGCCGCGATACTCCTTTCTACTAAACCGGGCGCCTTTGAACGCATCAATGCCGGTGGAACGTGCAATGTCGTGAATGCGGCTAAAGCGGCGGGTGTCAAGCGCCTGGTCTACGTGTCAAGCATTTCGGTAACGTACCCCGTACTTACGGAGTATGGCAAAAGTAAATTGGCAGGGGAGTCTTACGTCAAAAATTCCGGCCTGGAATGGACTATCGTTCGCCCGACGCTTGTTATCAGTTCACCAATCGGTACGGGCGGAATCGAATTCAACATGTTCGTGGCCTACGTAAAGCGTTTCCCGGTGTATTTTATGCCGGGGGGTGGCAAGTGCCTCAAGCGTCCCGTCAAAAGCGTAGACCTGGTCAAGGGAATAGCCCTTGCGGGCCTTTCCGAACATGCGGTGGGAAAAACGTATGCCTTGGCGGGGGAGACTGTGCTTTCGATGGCAGATATGGCCAAGGCTGTCTTGAAACAGGCCGGCAAGCGTCATTTGATGGTGCCCTTGCCGTGGTGGATTTCCAAGAAACTCGCTGTCTTAAAGAGCTGGATTGGCGGCCGCCCGGTGACGGCGGAGCAGGCCTTGGCAGGCTTTTTGTACGATGCCGCTCCCGATATCGAAAATGCGAAGGTTGATTTGGGCTATAAACCCGGTTCGCCCTTAGGAATTTGATTAAAAAAGCGTTTTTTATCACAAAAAATCAACTATTCTTTACATTGGCCCATTTTTTGTATATATTCTATGCAGAAAAAGAGGTATCTATGAATTTTAAAGCAAAGTCGGCGGTATTCACTTCCGCCATTGCATTGTCCATGATGCTTGCCGCTTGTGGCAGCGATGACAATTCGTCGAATGTGGAGCGCGATGAAGGTAGCTCTTCGAGCGTTAAAGAATCTTCTTCTTCAGTCGAAGAATCCTCGTCTTCTTCTGCTCCGGATCTTCCGAAGGGCTTGCGAGCTGCAACTTTGGATGATCTTGAAAAGAACATGACCCTTGGTGAAATGTTCGGAACGCAGATTTATCTTGCATCCGGTGCCAAGCAGGGTGTGTTTTCTATCTGGATTCCCGATACGGCATGGATTGCTGTCCGCTCGAATTTCGAAAACGGCGTGATTGAATACGGCAAGTCCAACGGTTCGTATATGGGAATTGATTCGAAGGCTTCGGACGAAATGCAGAAGTTCTTCGAAAAATCCGGTAAGCTCCAGTTTGTCGTCAAGGACGAAAAGAAACTTCAGGTCTCGATCAACGATGGCGACTATATCGATGTCGAAAAGGCCAATGTGCCAATCTCCTCGAACTGGATTTCGGACGGAACCCAGTTGCAGGGCGTCAAGCTTTCTTGCAAGAATGGCGACACCAAGCAGGTTTATTCGTTCTACAAGGGCCGCTATGTTGTTGAAGAAACGGTCAAGGAAGAATCTAGCTGGTCTGCGGGCTATTACGATATCGAACGCAGCCACTTGCTGATGCTCCCGGTGTTCTTCGATCAGGCGGTGTATTCGCTGGTATCGGCTCAGGTCAGCACCGAATTCAACCTGAATATGGATACGGGTGAATCCTACAAGTGCGAAAAGTCCTCGATCAAATATAAGGATATCGACAAGGAAGCCTTGGCTGGCGAATGGGTTGCTCCTGAAAAGGGCCTTGACTGGACGCTTACGCTCAAAAAGTCGGGCGATTACTCCGTTGTCGCCAAGAAGGGCGCCAATACTGAAGAACTGAAGTCCGGCATTTGGGATGTCTATGGCGATATCCTTGTGCTCAAGAACTCCAGCTGCATGCGCCCGAGCGAATGCGCCTCGGCGGTCAAGGGCTCTATCGAAGGCTTTGACGCCAAGAAGGGCTTCACCTTCAACCACGATGACGACGATACTCCGGCAGTGCCCACGACCTGGACGCTCCCGCAGTATGAATAAGCGTCGATGAACGAACTTTTCTAGAAAACAAAACGCTCCGCTTCAAAGCGGGGCGTTTTAAATTTTTTAGAGGGCTTGAAAATGATTAGCCGTGGTGCTCGGCGTGGTGTTCGCAGCCGCAGCCGCCCTTGCCGTCGCAGTTTTCCTTGTTGCCATGGCCACCGCATTCGCATTCGTGATTGCCTTCGCCATCGCCGCCACAGCAGCAGTGGTGTCCCAGGGGCTTCAGGTCTTCTTCGGTAGCTTCGCGCACGGAAACGACTTCAATGGCGAAGTTCAGGTTCTGGCCAGCGAGTTCGTGGTTGGCGTCGATGACGGCGGTCTTTTCAGAAACGGATTTCACGCGGATCGGCATCGGGCCGGCCGGAGTCTGGGCGTAGAACATCATGCCTTCGACAACCTTGTCGACACCCTGGAAAACGTCCAGCGGGACTTCCTGAGTCATTTCTTCGTTGTATTCGCCGTAGCCTTCGGACGGAATCACCTTGACGTCGAACTTGTCGCCCACATCGTGGCCGACCATTGCCTTTTCGAGACCGACCACGATCATGTGGGCGCCCTGAATGTACTGCAGCGGTTCGCGGCCTTCGGAGGAATCGATGACCTTGCCTTCGTCGGAGGTCAGGGTGTAGTGCATCTGGACAACGGTCTTGTCAGCAATCTTCATAGAAAATCCTTTGTTTGATTTGGCGAGGTGCCGTAAGAATGGATGTGCAAATATAGTAAAAAACTATTGCTTTTGATTTTCGGGCGAGGGGATAAATCGCACAACGTCGGTGCTACCGTTCTTTTGCGTAAGCGTCGGCGGTAATTTTTTACCGAATCCCTGGAACTTGAGGCGTTCCTTGCGGATACCCTTTTTGACGAGATAGTTGTAAATGAATTCGGCGCGTTCGTTCGAAATTTGTTCAGCCCGTTCGCCCGAGGCTTCGCTTGCGGAACACTGGATTTCCAGATTCATGGGGTATTGCCGCATGTAGTATACGATATCGTTAAGAGCGGTGTAGCTGGAATTTACAAGAACGGTATCCTGGCCCTTGAATCGGATATGCTTTGCAAATGTGTTGAAGTTGTGTCTCTGGTTGGTGGGACAGCCTGAAATATCGATAAAGGTATTGGGCGCGGTACCCGGGCATTGGTCGGCCCAGTCGGCGATACCGTCTCCGTCGGAATCGAGGGGGCAGCCGAGACTGTCGATCGGGGCGCCTTCAGGTGTGCCTGGGCATTTGTCTTCTTCGTCAAAGATTCCGTCACCATCCTGGTCTATGCGGCAGCCGAGGATGTTGACCATGACACCTTCGGGTGTGTCGGCGCATTCGTCCTTCGTGTCGGGAACGCCGTCTTTGTCGGAATCGAGCGGACAGCCCGATTCGCCGACTTGTTCGCCGAGCTTACTGTTGGGGCACTTGTCGATGTCGTCGGGGACTCCGTCGCCATCGAAGTCGCGGGGGCAGCCGTTCTTGTCGATTGAAATGCCTTCGGGGGTATCGGGGCATTGGTCAATTTCGTTGGGAATGCCGTCTTTATCCTGGTCCAAGGGGCATCCGTCTCTTCCGACGGGTTCTCCGTGCGGAGTCTCGTGGCATTTGTCGTTGTTGTCGTCAATGCCGTCGCCATCGGTGTCGAGCATGCAACCAGTAGAATCGACTGCAAAGCCGTTTGTCGTATTGGGGCACTTGTCGAGGTAATCGGCAACGCCGTCTTTGTCGTGGTCGAGGGGACAACCATTGTAATCGACTTCAAGGCCTGTGGGCGTATTCGGGCAAAGGTCCACGATGTTGAGGATTCCGTCCTGGTCTTCGTCAACAGGGCATCCGCGGGGGTTTACCTTTTGGCCTTTAAACGTATTCGGGCACATGTCCTTACGGTCAATGACGCCGTCGTTGTCGTCGTCGCCCCAGCTTAGATTGAATACCTTGCTAAGGCTGATGGCAATGGCGACTTCAGGTGAGCCTGATGTCTTGTAACGCAAGTTCTCGTCGCCCGATTTTAGGTTGACGGGTAAAGCGTCTTCGATGTCGAGCTCCTTGAAGTAATGGAAGCCCACATCGCCCGAAAGCGTGAGGTATGCGTCGTAAGGCAAGTGCAGTCGCAAGCCCGGAGTCAGCCTGAAGGGGCTATTCAAGAAATGGTAGCTCATGCGCGTAGAACGCATAGGCGTTTCGCCCGAAGCTTCGAATATCAGCGTAAGGGTCTTTTCGGGGAAGATGTTGAAGCCGGCGCCCCAAAGGAGGTATTTTCCCTTTTCGCCGAAATCGCTTAAAAGACCTATGTAACCGTTAATGGTCAAGTACTGCTTGAGGTCAAACGAAAAATGGGCGTTTACATTGGCGGCAGCGTAATTCGAGGTGAATGCGTACGTTTCGTCGTCTGATTTGACATACCAGCGGTGTCTTGGGCGGAACCCTTTTTCAGTAGAACCTGTCGGTGCAAAAAGTTCACCGCTAAGACCCAGGTAAAACCATTCGTTTACGGGAATGGAACCTTTAGCGGACAAATGCAGGTCGCCGAGACCGAAACCGTCCAAATCCGTATTGCTGATATCGCCTTCGTAATGGAAGGGTAAAGAAAAGCCTAGTTCAAGGTTGTCCAAGACGGCGAAACTCGCGTAAAAGGTTTCGTCGTTCGAGGGCGTGTTCTTTTCAAGATTGACGAAGTTGCCTTTGCTGTCGGTGTAGCTTCCGTCCAAGCTCAAGGGGTTTCCGTCGCTCACCATTTCGAAAGCGCCAGAAATGTAAAGAAATCCTTGTGGAAGAGTCTTTGCCGATGGGGCGTGAATGCCGCTCGTTGACCTTACGATTCCTACCTGAGCCAAGGCAGGAATACACATTAGGCTTAATGCGGCAAACAGCTTCTTCATAATCCGCTGTATAACATAGAAATTTAACGGATAAAGAAATTGCTATTTGTTATATTTAACCCCGCAATGAATGAATCGAATGAAAAACAGGAACTGCCGTCTTGGCATCGTAAGGCGCAAAAGGCCTACCGCGTAAACCGTATCATCATTATTTTGCAAATGGTTGCTGCGTTTGTCTTGGCAGGTGTTATCTGGTTTGGTGTGGAACGCGTGACAGGCAATTGAGTGGCCTGTAATTAGGTGTCTGGAATTTTTTGATGAGATTTTTCTTTTTTGGCATAGCATCTTTATTTGTATTGTTGGTGTCCGGTTGCGCAAGCAAGCCCGATATGACGCCCAAGGTTGATTCTGCAAATCCGTCTGATACGGAATCTTTTTCGGAACGGGCCCTCAAAGAAAAAATCTCGGATTCCCTTGCAATTCGCCCTTCTTGGACCTATTACCAGTATGCTTTGCAGGCCATGGATAACCAGGAATGGCTCCTGGCCAGACATTACCTGGATGAATCGTTGAGGCAGCTGGTCTCTGAAAGGTTTGATTCGACCTATAAGAATGTTTCTGCCGCAGAAGATTCGGCCTACCGTGTCAAAATGCCGCTTCGTATTGTTCGCGCTCTTGACGAAGTTTACCCCAATGTGGCTGAACTTGGCGAAAATGCCGAAAGTTTTGTGAGAAACGAAGTCTCGATCGAAGGTGTGGACGCCCTTGACGAAAGTGAAGCCGATAGCGCCGCCTTGCTTGTGATTGAAAGTTTCTTGGATACGCTCGATGTGTCGCAGTTTACGCTTCCGGTACGGTTTAACGAACGCGTGCTGCAAGAAATCTACTATATGACCAATTCTGCTCGAGCCTTTATGTCGGGCTCGTTGAACCGAAAGACCGCCTATGATTCGCTGATTTATGCCCAGCTTGATGCGGCTAAAATGCCCCGCGACTTGATTTACCTTGCCCTTGTGG
This sequence comes from uncultured Fibrobacter sp., assembly GCF_900316465.1. Classification (NCBI taxonomy): domain Bacteria; kingdom Pseudomonadati; phylum Fibrobacterota; class Fibrobacteria; order Fibrobacterales; family Fibrobacteraceae; genus Fibrobacter; species uncultured Fibrobacter sp. The sequence continues at coordinate 96,931 of NZ_ONDD01000004.1, forward strand.
AATCGGGCTTCAAACTCAAGGCTTACAGCCGAGCCAAGGCTTCTGGCATGTGGCAGTTCATTCCGGAAACAGGCAAGCGTTACGGGCTTGAAGTGGATTACTGGGTTGACATGCGCCGCAATCCGGAACTGGCGACGATGGCTGCCCTCAAGTACTTGAACCGCTTGCACGATGAATTTGGCGACTGGCTTTTGGCTATGGCTGCCTACAACTGCGGTGAAGGCCGCGTGCGCAGGCTCCTTCGCGAAATGCAGGAAGATTCTACTCGCGATACATCTGTCGCGGTGACTTATTGGGATTTGGAACTCCCGAAAGAAACCATGCGCTATGTGCCGAGAATTCTTGCGGCTATGGTAATCGGTCATTATCCGGAGCAGTATGAAATGACGGTCGAACAGACGTACCGCCCCGATTTCGATACTGTAACCGTATTTGATTCGTTCCCGCTCGAAGAAGTGGCCAAGCTTTTGAAGGTGACCGAAGATACGCTTCGCAGCCTGAATATGGAACTGGTGAAGTGGTGTACGCCGCCGAACAAGGAATCTTACCTGTTGCGCTTGCCGGTCGGAACCCGAACCGCATTTGTCGATGGCTACGACAAGATGGAAAAGAACAGCTTCTCTAGCTGGCACCATCACAAGGTTCGTAAAGGTGAAAACCTCGGTATGATTGCTCGCCAATACGGCATCAAGGTGTCTGAATTGCAGCAGGCGAACGACATGAAGAGCACTCGCATTCGTGCCGGTCAGTCTTTGCTTATTCCAATCAAGGTGACGCCGAAACCCAAGGCTAATAAGGGCAAGAAACCGCACAAGGTCCGCACCTATATCGTGCAGTCCGGCGATGATGTGGCCTCTGTGGCACGCAAGTTCGGCATTTCGCAGGATTCCGTTCGCGCATGGAATTCCCTGGACGTTGCCGCGGTCATAAAGTCGGGTGATACCTTGATGGTTTCTAAACCCGAACCGATACCCCAGGTTGAAAGCGAACGTCCGCAAAAGGACCGCCCCAAGATTTCGAAGGGCGAAAAGTATGCCGTTCGTGAAGGTGATACCTTTGCCGACATTGCAAAATCTTATGGAGTGCCTGTCGTGATGCTGATGCAGGCAAACCAGGGCTTTAGCCGCCGCCTTACCGTGGGCGATTCCCTGGTGATTCCGGAATACGTGAAGAAAAAGGGCGAAAAGAAGCCCGCCAAGTCTGAATCTAAGCCGGCCGCCAAGAAGACCTCTAACGAAAAGGTCTCTGTCTATGTCGTGCAGCAGGGCGATAACCTTAGTAGCATTTCCCGCAAGTTCGGCACCACTGTGGCTAAGATCCAGGAACTCAACAATATGGGTAAGTCCACGAGCTTAAGTGTCGGTCAAAAGTTGAAGGTCGCTTCTGCTCCTGAAGCCGAATACAAGATTCATTCTGTCAGAAAGGGCGAGGGCCTTTGGGATATCGCTCGCCAATACAATGTGACCATCGAAGATATCGTCAAGTGGAATGACTTGAAGGATACCAAGATCAAGATGGGTGAAAAGCTTAAGATTAAGAAATAGGCTTTCTTAGAAAAATTCCTGTTAGAACAGCGTGATTCCGAGGCTTACGTAAGGCTGGAAATACGTGGTGTAATCCAACATGAATTCGTCATTTTCGCGGACTTCTCCGGTTTTACGCTCGAAATAAGTGTGGAAGTATTCGTGGTTGTTACGGAAACCGCCCGAAAGGAAGAATCCGTGCCAAGCGGTACGGATGCCGGCACCGTAAGCGTACCCGTAGATGGCGGGCGAGGTGAATTTGGTGTCGTCGGCAAAGAAAGTCTTGCCGAATACGGCGCCGCCGAAGGCGTAAAGCTTGATCATGAATTGGTGCTTGTAGTTCATCACCAGCGGTAGCGCAAGGTCAAATCCCAGCTGGAAAAGGGCGGTGTGGATTTCGTGTCGGCCTTCGATGTCGCTGGAATCGAAGGGGGCTTCAAAGAAATCGTCCCAGTCTTCAAGGTCATTGTAGGCGGCGTCCCTGTTGCGCGGCTTGTGGCTCACTCCTAGGTACTGGTAGCCCGCCATCAGGTAAATGTCGAACCATTCCGTGAGGGGGAGGCTACCCGAGGCGCCGTAAATGTAGGTGTTGTCGACCGTGATCGTGTGCTTTCTCCCGTTTACTTTGTAGGAGTAATCCACGTTTTTCATCTTGATATTATTGAATTCAAGGTAGGGCCCGAAAGATCCCCGGTCTTCGAAATCCTTGTAGTCGCTGTCGGTAGAGGCCGCCATGGTAGTGTCGATGACCAGACGGTCGGCAAAAGTGAGGGTGCTGAAAAGCAAAATCAGACTTAAAATTCTCTTTCTCATGTCTTAAATATAAAAGGATTGCTTAAAAACGAGAAAAAGGGCTGTGGAGGTGTGGGGGATATTTTGGTAAAAAAAAGTTGTAATTTGAGTTTTTTTGTGTTAATTGGCTAAAAATTGTTTATTTTTTAGACCAAAAATAAGAAAACCTCATTTGGAGCATATTTTTATGAAAAAGCAGTTGTTGGCCCTTTGCGCCGCCACTATGATGATGTCCATGACCGCTTGCGATAGCAAAATGGACCCGAATGATCCTCAGTCCGTGCGCAAGTACTTGACCAAGCAGCAGATTCCTTTTACCCCGAACCAGTTCGTTTCTTATGCAGTGAATGGTGATACTGCCAAGATGACGCTCTTCTTGCAGGCTTCTTTTGAAATTGACGCTCCGGCCGACAACGGTAACAATGCTGTGGCTATCGCTGCCAACAAGGGCAACATGGTTGTGCTTAACTACTTGTTCGAACATGGCGCCAAGGCCGACGTGAAGAACGGCAACGGCGAAGCCGTGCTCGACAACGCCGTGATGATGGGCAACAAGGAAGTGGTGAACCGCCTTTTGACCCAGCTCAATGCCGAAGGTGCTGAAAAGCAGACTCTCGGTACGGCTGTGCTCCTCGCCGCAAAGACCGGTAAGGTTGACATGCTCGAAGTTTTGGCAAATGCCGGTGCTCCGCTGGATTCTCGTAGCGCTGACGGTTACCTCCCGATTCACTGGACCGTGAAGAATGGTAACTATGATGCCATGATGTTCCTCATCAACAAGGGTGTCGATGTGAACGCCAAGTGCGGTCAGGGCTATTCTGTGCTCGACTGGGCTACCAACGAAGGCTACACCCGCTTAATCAAGGCCCTTAAGAAGGCTGGTGCCAAGAATACTCCGCAGTACTTCAAGGATTCCAAGAAGTAATTCTTGAATTTTACGCAAATTTCGCGATTTTCTCGCTTAGAACCGTGGTCTAGTGGCCGCGGTTCTTTGTATTTTTTCGCATATGAAATTTCATTTACTGACCAAGATATTCCTTTGCCTGAGCCTTGCGGGTGTTTTTTCGCAGGCGCAGGAAACGGTTGAAAGTGTCCGTCGCCAGATTAAGGCGGTGGAGGCAGAAACAGCCCGCGAAAAATCGCTCCATGATGCCGAAAAGAAACGCCACGCCGAATTTGTCGAGGTGGGACGCAAAAAGGTGCAGGCGCTCGCGACACAGAACAAGACCTTGAAGGCCGAAATCGATTCCCTTAAGGCCGAACTCCAGAATTTGGCTAGTGTCCGTCAAAAATCTTTGGGGACCATCAAGTACTTCGAAAATCGTAAGGCAAAGTATGGCGAATCCCTGGCCTTGGTAATCGATTCCTTGGTGCCGGTATTTGAATCGGATTTCCCGTACCGTAACGAAGAAACCGTCAAGAGCGTGCAAGAAATTGCAGGCCAGCTCCATAAGGGGTTGATTGAAGCAGACGATGGCTTGAATCGCGTGCTCGAAGTTTTTTATGACCGCATTCGCTTGGGATACACGACCGAAGTGTACAAGGGATTCTTGCAGGTAGATGCCCGCAGTGTTCCGGGAACTTTCTTGCGTTATGGTGCTGTCGCCTCGGTATTCGTGAGCAATGACGGCAACGATGTGCTGTGGCTTAGTCGGACAAGCGATGGCGGTTATGCCTGGAACAACGTGTCCGATGACCTTTCCATGCGTACTGTGTTGAAGGACGTGATGAAGGTGGCCGAAGGGAAAACCGCTCCGAGACTTGTCTTGATTCCGGTGACGATTCCGAAGGAGGGCAAGTAAATGAAACGTGAAATGTGGAATGTGAGATGCGGAATGGGGGCTCTCGTATTGGCAGCCTCTCTCGCTACCTTGGCTCCGCTCTCTTACGCCCAGCAGAATGCTGATATTGATGCCGTAAAGCAGCGTGCCGCATTGAACAGCGCGAAGGCTGACCTCGAAGAAGCCCGCAAGAAGCGCGACATGGCTGTGGCTGCCCGTTGGAAGGACCGTGAAACGGCCAACCAGGAACGCGAACTCTTTAACGAAAAGTATAACGAAAGCAAGGAAAAGGTCGATGCCTTGATGTCGGAACGTGCACGCCTGTTCGAAGATGTGCGCGTTGCCCGTGAAGACTTGGCCCAGGTCAAGTTGCAGGCTGAAAAGGCCCGTGCTGAATACCTGTCGCTTGCTGCTGGCCCCGAACGCCTTGAGACTCTTGCGAAGTTCAGCGAACAGGGTATCCCGTTCAAGATTGCTGAACGAGTCGAAGTGCAGAACAAGGTGAAAAAGGAAATGGGGCTGTACAGGGATGATCCTGTGCGTATTGCCCAGTCTGTCTTGAATGCTGCGCGTTCCGAATTGGAATTTACCCGTGAAAGCGGAGTCGAAAAGGCTGAACTCGTGTTCGGTAATGCGGTTGCCCAGGGCGGTCGCATGCGTTTGGGCGGCCTGTATGCTATGCAGATGGCTAATGCGGTCGATATCAATGGCATGCATCCGGCGGCTTTGATGCTCCCGGTGGCCGGCGAAAAGAAGCGTATTTACAGCTGGCAAGAAAATTTGACTCCCGATACCAAGAGAGACATTGCGAAGGTGTTTGCCAATGTGGGCGATTCCGCCTACGTGATGGTGCCGGTCGATGTGCTCTTGAGTACCGAGCTTTCGTCTGAAATGGCAAACCACCAGGAAACCACCTGGAAAGATGACTTGAGGGAATTCTTCAAGAACGGTGGCCTTCTGATGTATCCGCTGTCAGTCCTCTTTGCGCTGGGTCTTTTGATTGCCCTGTGGCGCTTTGTGTGGCTCTCTTATAAGGGCTTTGGTACCATTGCCGCTCGCCGTGTGATTAAGGCCTTGAAGGCGGGCGATATCGAAGGTGCCCGCAAGCTTGCCGTAAAGACTCATGGCGAAGTGGGTCGCGTGCTCAAGACGGTGCTGACCAAGAATTACAAGGATCGCGAAAGTGCAGAACGTGCCCTTGAAGAACTTTTCTCTGCCGAAGTTCCCAAGCTGGACTTTGGTCTGAACTGGATTTCCGTGTTTGCGGCTGTGGCTCCGTTGCTTGGCCTTTTGGGTACGGTGATGGGTATGATCGAACTCTTTGACGTGATTACCATGCACGGTACCTCTGATCCTAAACTTTTGGCAGGTGGTATTTCGATCGCCCTTGTCACGACGGAAACGGGTTTGATTGTTGCCATTCCGTTGCAGCTGATTCACACGTTCCTGGTGAACCGTTCCGAAGCCTTGCGCGGTCGCATGGAAAAGGCCGGTCTTGCCGTGTTGAACGCCCTTTGGATTAAGGAAAAGTAGTGCCTGCGGTAGACCAAAATTCCGTGCTTGAAGCGGCAATGGCTATCCTCTTTAGAGGTGGCTGGGTGCTTGCCCCAATCTTTGTGTTGGGGTGGTTCGGTTGGTTTTTGATGCTTGAACGCTACGCCTACTACTTTATGCTTCGCGGCGGTACCGTGAATGGTGTGGTGGGTGGATTCTGGAAGAATCTCGAAAAGAAGGGCGAAGATTTCGCTTTTGAAAAACTTTCGCACCATCGGTTCGGATACTTCTATGCACTTGCCCGTGATGTTCGCAATTACCGCGACCAGGGGCCAACTGCTGTGCGCAATGCCATGGAAGAAACACGCCACCGCATATCGCTGAATTTGTCTAGGTCGCTCAAGACGATTTCGACATGCGCCGCCCTTTCTCCGATGCTTGGCTTGTTGGGGACGGTTTCGGGCATGGTTCACACATTTGAAAACATTAAGCTGTTCGGTTTCGGAAATCCGGTGCTTTTTGCCGACGGCATTTCTGAAGCTTTGCTCACGACGCAGGCGGGACTTTTGATGTCGTTCCCGCTGATGCTTGCCTATAACTTCTTGGCGGGCCGCGTCGAAAAAATCGAGAAACTGGCCTGGAGCGAAGCGCTCAAGTACGAAAGCTACGTTTTTAAAGAAGTAAAGTTTGAGGTCAAATAATGAGTTTTATTCGTAAAAGAGTTCATGATACAGGAAAGATTGACGTGTCGCCGATGCTCGACTGCGTCTTTATCCTGCTTATCTTCTTTATTGTGACGTCGACTTTCACCCGCGAAACGGGCGTGGACGTTACCAAGCCCAAGGCAAGTTCTGCAAAGGACTTGGCAAAGGAAAGCATTTTGATTGGCGTAACTCGCCAGGGGACAATTCACATTAACGAAACCCAAGTGAATTTGTCAACTTTGAATACGGTGCTCCGCCAGATGATGGCTGAAGCTCCTGACCGCCCGGTGATTATCGTGAGTGACCGCGATGCCCCTAACGGTGTGGTTGTCGACATTCTCGATGAATGCAACCTCGCCAAGGTGCGCAAAGTTTCTATTTCGGCGAATAAGGAAGAATAGCCCCGTTTTTTTATGCTTGATTTTGTTGGAAAATACCTCCGTTACCCGATAGCATTGGTGCTCTCCTTTGTGTTGAGCGCGGTGTTCTTCCTTGCGATTCCGGTGATTAATGCGTTGATGTCGGATAAAGGAGTTAAGGGTGAAAAGGAACTTGAGGCGGTCACTGAAGTCGAAGTTTTGGTGAGTGAAAAGAAACCCGAAGTCAAGCAGAAAGTGATTCGCACGATTGTGAACCCGAACCCGTTCAAGATTACCTCGAACATGGGCGTGTCACGCAGCCAGAATTTCCAGATGGACTTGTCGCTTGCCCGCGGTGCCGCCGGCGATGGTGTGGCCGTGGGGACGGGTTCCATGGAAAACGTAGTGTACGAAGCGGGCGAAGTGGATGTGCAGGCACAGGTGTTGCGTGAAATCCAGCCCAAGTTCCCCGAAAAGGCAAAACGCATGGGCGTTTCGGGCTACGTGAAAGTCTTGATCGTGATTGACGTATATGGCGATGTGGCGCAGGCCCAGGTGCTGACGCAGGAACCTGCCGGCTATGGATTTGATAACGAAGCCTTGAAGGCTGTAAGACAGTGGAAGTTTAGTCCGGCTCAGTTGGGCGGATTCCCCGTGGCACAGAAGGCCACAAAGGAGTTCCGCTTTGTCAACTAGACTCTTCTCTCTCGTCTTGTTATTTGCGCTCCCGCTGCTTGCCGCAGAGGATTATTTCTTCAAGGCTAACGAACTTTACGACCAAGGAAAATATAAGGAAGCGGTGCCGCTGTACCGTGCAGCGATTGACGAAGGTCGTTACGAACCTTTTGCCTGGTTCAACTTGGGCAACGCCATGGTGCAGCTTGACCGCAAGCAGGTGGCCATGGTCGCTTACAAGCGTACGGTAGAACTTTTGCCGAATTTCGAGAAAGCCTGGATGCTCCTCGGCGACCTTTACTACTTGGGTGGCGATGTGGGCGAGGCCATTGCGGCTTACAATCGCGCTATAGAACTTGGCGTGGAATCGGACCATGTGCATTTTGCCTTGGCGGAATGCTACTTGAAGGGCCGCGATTGGACCCTTGCCCAGAAGAACTTTGAACGCGCCCTGCAGCTGAACCCGGACCGTATGGATGCTTGGTATGGCCTTGCAGAAGTCTACGAAAAATTGGGCGACTACGAATACGCCATCAAGACGCTTCAGAATGCGTTGCAGATGACCGCTACCGCGGGCGCCGATGTTCACTTTACGATGGCCTATTACTACCGCAGCATGGATTCCACGAGACAATCCTTGAACGAAATGGAAAACGGAATCTTGATGGATCCGGAAAATGTTTCGGCCCGCCGCTACTTGGCGCAAATGTATGTGCAGAACAATTCTCCGTGGATGGCCATTTTCACGCTTGAAGAAGGACTTCGCCACAATAAGGGCAAGGCGGATTTGAACTTGGATTTGGGACAGATTTACTTTACCCAGAAACGCTACGACGAAGCGTTCGATTGCTACATGAAGGCATGGATTGCCGGCAATTCTCAGGGGCGTATCGGTGCCGAAAACGTGGGCCATGTGTTCTCGAATGCAGGCGATACTGAAAAAGCCGAAAGCCTGTACAAGCGCATTCGCGAGAAAAAGTAGATTCTTCGTGGTGTAGCGCTTGCTTTTACTCGTTGTCATATACGCGGCCTTTATTGGCCTAGGGCTCCCTGATACGGTGCTTGGGGCGGCATGGCCCCTAATGCAGCATGACCTGAATGCGCCTCTTTCGGCGGCGGGGCTCTTGTCGATCATTGTAAGTGTGGGAACGATTGTTTCTAGCTTGTGGACTCCGGCACTTTTGCGTTTGATGGGGACTGGCAAGCTTGTCTTTATAAGCATTGCGCTTACGGCGGTGGCTTCGTTCGGTTACGGATTTTCGACGACATTTTGGATGATGTGCCTGTTCGCCATTCCCATGGGAATCGGGGCGGGGGCGATTGATGTCGCAATGAACAATTTTGCAGCCATTTATTTGGAATCGAAACACACGAGTTGGCTGCATGCCAGTTGGGGCGTTGGGGCGTGTCTTGGCCCGGCTCTGTTTTCGATTTCGGTGGTGACGGGTGTCGGCTGGCGTGGAACCTACGACATGGTCGCCTTGCTGCTTGCGGTGATTGCCGCAATGATGCTTATAACGCTCCCTATTTGGAAAAAGACGGAAAAGCGCGATGACTCGCAGCAGGCGCCTGCGGTAAAGGATATCTCGCTGTGGGCGGCGCTCAAGGTGCCTGGAATGAAGCTTTCTTTCTGGGTGTTCTTCTTTTATTCATCGCTTGAAATTTCCACAAGTCTTTGGTGCGGTACTTACTTGGTGGCCCGCGGCTTTGAACCTGAAATCGGGGCAATCGCGGTTTCGCTCATGTTTGCCTCTGTCATGATTGGGCGCATTTTGAGTGGCTTTTTCGCTATTAAGTTTACGGATATGCGCTTGGTGCATGCGGGCATTGCCATCGTGGTGCTAGGCTGTCTTGTTCTGGTATTGCCTTTGCCGCTCTGGTTTACGCCGGTGTGTATTTGTCTGCTTGGGCTCGGTTGCGCTCCGGTGTATCCGTCACTTATTCATGCGACTCCTGCGCGATTTGGCGAAGAACTTTCGGGTCGCGCCATCAGTATTCAAATGGCGGGTTCTTATGTAGGCTCCATTCTGATGCCGCCTGCGTTTGGACTTGTAGCCATCAAGACATCTGTGATTGTGTGGCCGGTGGCGTTAGCGTTGTTTGTGGGTTGTCTTTTGCTGTGTGTATGCTTGCTCGATTATGTGACTCGCAAAAAGTTACATAATGCTTTCGCGACCGAGCGAATCAAGGACATTTTGCACCAAGTCGAGAAAATGGCGGAACTGCGCCGAAGGCTCCGTAAGGAACGCCGTCGGGAACGCCGGAAAAACAAGCTGAAACAAGCGCGAATCAAACGAAAGCTGGACCGCCATTAAATAGGGTACGGCGTCTTTTTCTACATTTGGTCTCATGGCAAAGAAGAAAAAGGTATGGAAATCTCCTGCTATGGCACAGGCCATGCGCAGCAAAGAAGACAAACTCCGTGAAACGCTTACGCAGATTGTAAGTGGACAGAGCAGACTTTTACACCGCCCCGAAGAATTGTACGAGGCGATTGCAAACGGCATTGACGATATCGAAAACTTCAAGAATCCGAAGGATCAGCTGGAACTTTTGGCTTGGACACTGCGTACCGATTTTATTTCGTTCAAGGCCGATACTGACGAAGAAAAGGAATATTGGGACAACCTCTTTTACGATGCCGGAACGTTCTTTGTGGAACTGGCATCGCAGTATACCGACAAGGATTATGTCGCGGACTTGATTCATGACCTCGCCATGCGCCATGTGGGTGGTGAAGGCCGCTCGGTGGTGTTCCTGAGTGTTGAAGAAATTTTGCCCAAGGAACGCGCGCAGGCTTTGCTCGAAGAACTGATCAACAAGGTTACTGAAGTTGACCAGGGCAACCGCGAAGATATTCTGGATGCTATTTGCGATATGGCTGATTCTATCAAGGATGCGGCGAACTTTGCGAAGGCAGCCCTCCTCAAGGATCCGGACAAGAGCAATGCGACGCTCATCGACATTGCAAACGCTCAGTTTATGGCGGGGAATATCGAACTGGCCAAACAGTGGCTCGGCGATGTGCGCAACCCCGGCTCCGAAGACGAAGAAGCGTATCTGGATTTGCAGGCCGCCATTGCCGACAAGGAAGGTCGCAAGTCTGACTGCATCAAGATTGCTCGCACCCTGTACGAGACTTTCCCGAAGGTGATGAACCTCGGGCGTTTGGCCGCCTTCTTGCCCGATGCTGAGGCCGACCGCGTGCTCAAGGAACATGAACAGTTCCGTAACGGCAATACGGCGAACCTTGAATTTATGCAGTTGCTTGCCGGTATGAAACGTTACGAACAGCTTTCGGGTTACGTGGACCGTTTTGAAAAGGACTTGACGACGCTCGATGCCGAAGAACTGACGGACCTTGCTGATGCAATCGAAAAAGACGGCCAGAAGGCTCTTGCCGACCACATTCGCGACTGGATTGTGGAAGAACCTGAAGACGCACAAGCCTTTGATGATAAGGATTAAGTTCTGATGGCGAATTTTGGTCATGTTTACTTGATTGGTGCAGGTCCTGGCGATCCGGGACTCTTGACAATTCGCGGAAAAGAAATCCTGGAACGCGCCGACGTGGTGGTGTACGACCGCCTGGTTTCTCCGGCGATTCTTGGAATGTGCAATTCAAAGGCGAAGATGGTCGATGTGGGCAAAATGCCGACGCACCACAAGGTGAAACAGTCCGAAATCAACAAGCTTCTGGTGCAATTTGCGCAGGAATACCCGCAGGGCATTATTGCTCGCTTGAAGGGTGGTGATCCGTTTGTGTTCGGGCGTGGTGGCGAAGAAGCTTTGGAACTGGTGGCAGCCGGTGTCGAATTCGATGTGGTGCCGGGTATTACCTCGGCGATTTCGGTGCCGGCTTACGCGGGCATTCCCGTAAGCCATCGCGGCATTGCGACAAGTTTCCACATTATCACTGGCCACGAAAAGGCTGAGTCGAACGGCGAACTCTCTCTCGACTTTGAAAATCTCGCGAAGTGCCAGGGCACCCTCATTTTCTTGATGGGCATTGCCAACATGGACTTTATCGCCAAGCGCCTTATGGAATGTGGCAAGGACCCGAAGACTCCGCTTGCCTTTATCGAAAAGGGAACCACGCCGTACCAGCGTACGGTCATGGCAACGCTTGAAACAGCGGGGGAGACGATTGTCCGCGAAAATGTGACGGCTCCCGCGATTACGATTATGGGCGGTGTCGTTGAACTCGGCAAGACTCTCGCTTGGAAAAAGAATTTGCCGCTTTCGGGCAAGCGTCTGGTGGTGACTCGCGCCGCCAAGCAGGCTAGCGGAATTACAGCCCGCCTTACGGCTCTCGGTGCCGAAGTCATCGAAACCCCGATGATTGAAACGCGTGCGGTTGAGGGTTCGTTCAATTGGGCTGACCTCGCGAACTTTGATGTACTCGCTTTCACAAGCACGAACGGTGTTGAATCTTTCTTTACGCAGTTGCTTGCTTCTGGCAATGACATTCGCATTCTAGCTGGCAAGAAAATTGCAAGTGTGGGGAAGATTACTGAAAAGAAACTGCTGGAATATGGCATCCGCTGCGATTACGTGCCCGAAGACCATACCGGCGAAGGCCTCGGAAAGCTGCTGGCCGAAAAATGCTCCGCAGGCGAACTAGATGCATCCCGCATCTTGTTGCTACAGGGCAATCTCGCTGATGACACTCTGCTGAGACTTTTACCGCAGGCAACCCGCTGGGTCGTTTACGAAACGCTCCCGGTCGCTGAACTCCCTGAATGGAAGCGCGAAGCCGTTGAATCTGCCGATGCCATTGTCTTTGCCAGCACCAGCGCCGTTGAGAACTACGTTAAGATGACGGATGCGCGACCTCGCACCTCGTTCTGCATCGGTCGCATGACTGAATCCGCCGCCCGCAAGCATGGCTTTGAAACTGTCACCTCCGACGAAACCACCATGGATTCTCTCGTCAAGAAAATCGCGGAATATTACGCAGGGGGGCGTGCATAATGAAGGCAATCCTGATTATCGCGCATCACTGCATTTTGCCGGGGGCCTACAAGGGCTTCGAAGAAATCATGGATAAACTGCACCATGATTTGCCCGGTACGCGCGTGGCAAGCACGAGCCTGTTGGATTTGGAAAATGACTTGCGCACGCTCTTACGCGAAGATGTGGAATCGGTGACGCTTTTGCCGTACTTGCTGCTGAACGGTCAGCATACCAAGAATGACGTGCCCAAGGTAGTGGCGCATTTGCAAGCTGAATTCCCGCAGATTCCGATTACGCTTTTGCCTTGTCTTGGCGACTGGAAAGAATTTGCCGACATGGTTGTGGATGGTATTCGTTCTGCCCAGAAGAAAACTGAACCCGTCATTGCGAGCGAAGCGAAGCAATCTACGCCATCACAGAATCGATCCCTCTTTTCCATCGAACTGAATCTCGAAGGCAAGAATGTTCTCGTGGTGGGCGGAGGCCGCATTGCCCTTCGCAAGGTGAAAACACTTTTGCCCACGGGAGCCCGCATTACCGTAGTCGCCCCGCAGTTCGATCCGGAATTTGCTGCGATACCGTCTCTCGTCTTGAAAAATCGTCCCTACGAGCCGCTTGACCTCCGCGGAATCTTTATGGTCTTCATTTGCACCGACCAGCCCGCGGTCAATGCCCAGGTTAGCAACGATGCCCGTGCTCGCCGTATCTTGGTCAATAACGCCTGCGACTACCTTGACGGCGACTTTATCGTGCCCGCCCGCATGGATTTTGGCGAAAATATCGCCGTAACGGTCTCCACCCAGGGCCGCGCCCCTTCGCTCGCCAAAAAACTTAAACAGAAAATTCAATCTGATTGGGCCGAAGGTCTCGAACAAATTGAACGAAATTTCGACAAATAAGGCGTTTTCCTCCTAAAATCAATTGTGATAAATATCACCCATATTCCAAGTTGGAATATGGGGCTGCGTTCTTTTTTCTTTACAAGAGTATAGTTTTTTGAAATAAAATTATAACAAGGGGCGCAATATGAAAAAAATGCTATTCGTAGCCATGGCTATCTCCATGGGTTTAATGATCGGTTGTGGTGACGATTCTTCCACAAGTCCGAGCAATTCCACAAACATAAATGGAAACTCCACTGAATCTGTCGCGGCATTTTTCCCGACTGGCTACAATACGGCAGATGTGGTAGCCTGGTATGCCACCGATATCGAAACCTTCCAAGATGATGAAATGCTCAAAAAGACTGTTGATGCTGTCTACTTGTTTAAGGATGGCACGTTCCTTGCAACGGAATCTAAGTTAAAAGTAAAAGATGGCAAAACGAAGTTTTCTAATGGGGTCGCGACTACGGGAACTTGGTCCGGTTCCGATGATTTTGAAAACGGAGTTTTCCAGATTTCGTACAATATGGAAGGCCAAAATATAACGTTGCCTCTTCAGGTTGAGAATGGCTCTATGACCATTAGTCCTGATGGCGGTCGTGGAATGACATTTAAGCTGAAAAAGTCCAGTGTGCCTACACCGTCTAATGAAGTAAACACCGAGGTGAAGAGCGATTCTGAGGATGAAACTCCGCAGAATGTAGAGCCCGGTTCGATAGATGTAAAATGCAATGTGACAACCGAAGGAAACTCTGTGATTGTGAGAGGCTCGGCTACAGGTGAGTCTTTTAGCGAGTCCTTTGTGTCGACAATGACTTTAGATGGTGACAAGATTTATCTTAGAGACGAATCATCTGAGGGTGTTGCTTTAGATACCGTTCCTAGTTATGGGTACACTCTTTCTGATATTGCCGCTGATTCCGAGGCAAAGTGCGAAGAATTGAAGCATATGGATTATTCTGATTTCTTTGATTGATTCTAAAAGCCCAATATTCTGAATTGGAGTATTGGGCTTTGTGCTTTTTTTTGAAAAAGAGTATATCTTGTAAAATAACTTAACAAGGGGAGCTATATGAAAAAAGTACTATTCCTAGCCATGGCTATCTCTATGGGTTTAATGATCGGTTGTGGCGATAGCTCTTCCGATTCTCCTACAAATCCGAACACCAAAGACGACTATGGTACAGACGTCAGTGATAAGACTGGATCTGTAACGGCGTTTTTCCCCGCTGAGCGCAGTACAAGCGATGTGGTGGCATGGTATGCAACTGATGTCGAGACCGAAAGTCGAGAAGGAGTGACGCTGACTTATGTGTCTGCGGTATACTTGTTTAACGACGGCTCCTTTATTGTAACGGAAAGCCAATTGAGAGATTCTAAAGGCTACCATAAGGGTGTCGTTGCTGAAGGAGGTTGGTCCTCCGAAGGCTCCGATTACAGCAATGGAACCATTGAAATCACGATGAATGGCAATAAACTCCCGCTCGAAATCAAGAATGGAAAGTTCTCGATCAATCCCGATGGCGAGGGGGAAATGCACTACACTCTCATGAAATCGGATGTACCGAAGCCGAGTAATGGCGGAAGTGGTGTAGAAGACAACAGCAAAGTCGTGGAACAAAGCCGCAACGGGACTGAAGAACAGCTTGAAAAAGCGAAGTTGCTTATTCAGGGTTCCGGAGCAGAAGCTGCGGAGGGAATAGCCTTTGAAATTGCTGAACCGGAATGGGAACAAGTTGGCGTAGTGTATAAGGCTGTTTATACAATTACGGTAGCTTGGGATGACGAAAAATTCGCAATTGACGATTCTGAAAATGCGATAGGAATCGGTCAGTACCCGGTACACGCCATTGGTGTGCAGGAAGAGTCCTTGCCGCGTGATTGGAATAATAACGAGTGGGATCTTCTGAATATCTCTCGTGGAGAAAATTCGGTAACGGTAACCATTTCCCAGAAGATTGATAACCTGAAAATTGCTCGCGCTTATGTTGTCGGTCAGTATAAGGGAAAACTCTTGACGTTGTACAGCAAGGCTTTCTTCATTATTCCTCCGGGAACCGAAGTTGAGGGCTATACCTCTTCTCCGGCTGTTTCGTCCGATAACCCACTTGATGTAGAGGAAGACAATCCTAGTGAAGAAGATGAAGATATTCCGGGCATTGAATCTTACAGCAGTGCTTTTGGTCCGTTCTTTCCTGTTGGTTACGAAGCGGAAGATGTGGCTGCGTGGTACTTGACTGAATATGAAGAAGATGGTGAGTTCCCGAGTTCCCACATTGAAACCGTTTATCTTTTTAAAAATGGAACATTCCTGGTGACCAAGACTCGTTTGAAAAGAGGTGAAATCACGCGCCGTATTACGGCTCAAGGTGAATACAGCGTTGAGAAAGAAAATGATTTCTTGAATAATGTTGTGAATGTTACTATTGTAGAAAACGGAGAATCCATTTCCGTTGAAGGTACAATTGAAGATGGTAAACTGTCGGCGCCGATGAGCTCCTATGTTTATACTTACATGAAGGAACCTGCGACATCTCTTATGAGCCGCGAACCTACAGAATAGAACTTTGGAAATGAGACTTGAAAAAGTGGGGCTGATGTAAATTGGCCTTTTTTTTTATATTGTAGGTGAAATAAGGAACTAAGCAATGATTATACGTCCACGTCGCTTACGCAAGAATGCAACAATCCGCAACATGGTGGCAGAAACCGCCGTGAATCCCGATTCTCTCGTTTACCCGATGTTCGTGGTCGAAGGGGAGAATGTCAAGGAAGAAATTCCTTCGATGCCGGGCCAATATCGCTTTAGCATTGATGAAATCCTGAAGGAACTGGAAAACTGTGTGGCGGTGGGCGTCAAGTCCATCTTGCTTTTTGGCATTCCCAGCTACAAGGATGAAATGGCTTCGTCTGCTTATGACGATGACGGAATTGTGCAGCGTGCGGTTCGCTCGATTAAGGCGCATTTCCCGGACTTGTACGTAATTACCGACGTTTGTCTTTGTGAATACATGAGTCACGGTCACTGCGGGATTGTTAAGGATGACGGCGATGTCGATAACGATCCGACGCTTGAACTGTTGGCAAAGACGGCGCTTTCGCATGCCGAAGCCGGTGCAGACATGGTAGCTCCGAGCGACATGATGGATGGCCGTGTGGCAGCGATTCGTGAAAAACTAGATGAAAAAGGTTTTGCGAATTTGCCGATTATGGCTTACAGTGCCAAGTTTGCGAGCGCTTACTATGGCCCGTTCCGCGATGCCGCTGATTCCGCTCCGCATTTTGGTGACCGCAAGAGTTACCAGATGGATGTTCGCAATGGTCGCGAAGCCTTGCACGAAGTGGAACTTGATTTGGAAGAAGGAGCCGATATTGTGATGGTTAAGCCTGGGCTTGCCTTCCTCGATGTTTTGCGCGAAACGGCTGAAATGAGCAATGTGCCTGTGGCTGTTTACAACGTGAGTGGCGAGTATTCCATGGTCAAGGCTGCTGCCCAAAACGGTTGGATCAACGAAGACGCGATTATCCGTGAAAACCTGATTGCATTCAAGCGTGCCGGAGCCGATATCATTATTACTTACCATGCCAAAGAAGCTCTTGAAAAAGGGTTGTTGAAATGAATCATTCTTTGAGCGAAAAGCTTTTTGCCGAAGCCAAGGGTCTGATGCCCGGTGGCGTGAATAGCCCGGTTCGTGCCTATAGCAATGTGGGGGCGACGCCTCCGTTTATCAAGCGTGCCAAGGGTAGCCACATTTACGATGTGGACGGTAACGATTACATCGATTACGTGGGCAGCTGGGGCCCGATGCTTTTGGGACATGCTCATGATGCCGTGATTAAGGCGGTGGCTGATACGGCCCAGAATGGTTTGAGTTTTGGTGCTCCTTGCGGACTGGAATCGGAACTTGCGAAGCTCGTGATGGAACTTGTTCCGAGTGTCGAGATGATTCGCATGGTCAATAGCGGTACTGAAGCGACCATGAGTGCGATTCGTGCGGCGCGTGGTTTCACGGGCCGCGACAAGATTGTCAAGTTTGAGGGCTGCTACCACGGCCATAGCGATAGCTTGCTGATTAAGGCGGGCTCGGGTATGCTTACCACCGGTAAGCCGAGCAGCAAAGGCGTGCCGGCGGATTTGGCCAAGTACACGCTGACGCTGCAATACAATGACGTGGCCGGCGTACACGAATTGTTTGATAAGATTGGCGACGAAATTGCAGGCGTCATTGTAGAACCCGTGGCCGGCAATATGGGCGTGGTGCCCGCGAAGCCGGAATTCTTGAAGGTTCTTTCCGAAGAAACCAAGAAGCATGGCGCTCTCTTGATTGTAGACGAAGTCATGACCGGTTTCCGCGTCGGAATTCACTGCGCTCAGGGGCTTTATGGCATCAAGCCGGATCTGACCACCTTCGGTAAGATTATTGGCGGCGGCATGCCGGTAGGCGCTTATGGCGGCCGCTTGGATGTGATGCAGCAGATTGCGCCTCTTGGTGGAATTTACCAGGCGGGAACCTTGTCGGGTAATCCGGTGGCGATGGCAGCTGGTCTTGCTACGATGCGCGAATTGGATTCGCACCCCGAATATTATGTCCGCGCCGAAAATAGCACCAAGAAGTTGATTGCGGGCCTGCAGGATGCGGCAAAGTCGGCCGGAATTCCGCTAGCTACAAACCAGGTGGGTTCCATGGGCTGTATCTTCTTTACCGAAGGTCCCGTCACCTGCTTTGCAGACGTGCAAAAGTCCGATTTGGAACTGTTCCGCAGGTATTTCCTCGGCATGCTCGACGAAGGTATTTACCTTGCCCCGAGCCAGTTCGAGGCGATTTTTGTGAGTGCGGCCCATACTGATGAAGATATCGACCGTACCATTGAAGCTGCCCGCAAGGTTTTCAAGTCGCTGTAATTTCTATTTTTGGGCTTCGAAAAATTGAGGATTTAAATGATTGTATCTTGGATGACCACCAACAAGTGTAACTTGACCTGCAAACACTGCTACCAGGACGCAGGTGAGAACAAGGCTGCCGAACTCACGACCGCCGAGGCCATGAAGCTGATCGACGAAATCGCGAAGGCGGGGTTCAAGATTATGATCTTTAGCGGTGGCGAACCGATGACTCGCCCCGACATTGTGGACCTGGTTGCCCATGCTTCGAGCAAGGGACTTCGCCCGGTGTTCGGTACCAATGGTACGCTCATTACCCACGATTTGGCTTTCAAGCTGAAGGCTGCCGGTGCCATGGCCATGGGTATTAGCATCGATAGTATCGATCATGACCGTCACAATGATTTCCGCGGTCTCCCGAACGCATTCGAGCTCACGATGATGGGTATTGAAAACTGCAAGGCGGCAGGCCTCCCGTTCCAGATTCATACGACGATTATGGACTGGAACCAGAACGAAATTTTCGACATCATGGACTGGGTCAAGGAAATCGGTGCCGTAAACCACCAGATATTCTTCCTCATTCCCGTGGGTCGCGGCAAGGAAATCGAAGGCCATGCGCTGCGCGTTGCTGAATACGAGGGACTTCTCCGCAAGATTATGGAAAAGAGCCGTACGCTCGGCATCCCGGTAAAGCCCACGTGTGCTCCGCAATTCCTGCGCATTGCTGACCAACTCGACATCAAGACGCGTTACAGCCGCGGCTGCCTCGCTGGCCTGGATTACTGCATCGTAAGCCCCATTGGCAAGGTGCGCCCCTGCGCCTACATGATGGAAGAGGCTGGCGATGTGCATGACACGCCTTTCGACGAAATCTGGGCGAATGCCGAAGTGTTCAAGAAACTCCGCACCAAGGCTTACGCCGGTGCCTGTGGCAAGTGCAAGTTCAATGACCGTTGCGGCGGTTGCCGTGCTCGTGCTGCCTACTACCACGATGGCGACTACATGCAAGAAGACTCCTACTGCGCTTACGGGAGAGGCCTGTGAGTTTCACTGCCGACGACGAAAAGTTTATGCGCATGGCTCTCCGCGAAGCGGAGAAGGCTTTTGACGAAAAGGAAATCCCTATCGGTTGCGTTATCGTGAAAGATGGGGTAGTTATCGGGAAAGGCCACAATCAGATTGAAATGCTCAAAGACGCTACCGCCCACGCCGAAATTTTGTCGATCGGGACGGCGGCAAGCAGCCTTGAAAATTGGCGCTTGGATGGCTGTACCTTGTATGTGACTCTTGAACCCTGCCCGATGTGCGCAGGAGCCATCCTCAATAGCCGTGTTTCCCGTGTGGTCTATGGTTCCCCGGACACCCGTTTCGGCGGCTGTGGCACGACGATTGACGTAATTTCGAACAACGCTCTCAAACGCGAAGTTGAAGTGGTTGGAGGCCTTCTTGCCGACGAATGTTTAGGCATTTTAAAGGCTTTTTTTCAAAAGATGCGGCTGGAAAAAGGCGATAGCGGCAACAAGGGTGAATTTCAAGGTTCCGCTAGCTAAGTTTAGCCGACTATTTACTACATTCTAAACATGAATTTCTTAAAGCTTTTTACGAGCGCTAGCGCTCTTTTTGCCCTTTGTGCCTGTGACGGAAATGAGTTTGTTCTTTCGTTCAACACTCAGAATGCTCCCCAGCAGACATATTTCCTCGAATCATCCTTGAACGCGATCCTCCCGACGACGGATTCTGTATCCGGAACGCCCGAAGCGATGAATACGCACCTCAATGTCCGTGCGACCAATTCACTTTTGACCGCGTATGACGATGGCTCTGCCAAGTTCCAGCTCAAAATAGACTCCGTGGACTACAAGTCCGACAAGCGTACGGTCGAAGAATTCCGCAGCATGGAACGCTACATGTCTACCGAACATTTCCAGTTCAAGATGGCAAAAGATGGCGATATTCGCGATGCTGTCATCGAAGATTCGGTGATGCTTGGGACTGAGGCTTTGGACCTTATCCGCATTTTCCTCAAGGTGCAGCCGCTTTTGCCGGGTAAGCCGGTCAAACTGGGTGAAACTTGGGACCGTCAGGTCGAAATCCCGGGTACATCTAAAAAGACGGTGGTGTACAAGTCCTTTACGCTTGAAGACCATTACGTTCATGATGGTGTCCAGATGGCCAAGATTGGCATGAACATCAAGTACAAGGAACTTGCAGATTCGACCTCTGACTTGCGCATGGAAAGCAAGGGCTTTATTGTAGGTACAGGAACAATCCTGTTCGATATGACGCATGGTGCAATTTCGAGTGTGAAAATGGAATTGTCTGGCGACCTGAGTGTTAACGATATTGTCGCTGACAACGTGATTCCCGATATGCATGTGATTCAGAAAATCAAGCTGAGGAGTGAATTTTGATTTTAGGCTTTAAAAAATGGTCGGGGTTAGCCTTAACGTCGCTCTTGTTTGCCTGTGTTGCGGTGGCAGGGGAGATGCCCTTTCCGCCAATTGAAAATGGCAAGGTAAAACTAGTGGTGGCGGATAGCCCTTACTTGTTGGAACAGGGGGCTGTTTTCTCTGCAAAGGATACCCTGGAAATTGAACCGGGTGTCACGGTGCTTATGGGCGAATATGCAAAGCTCATGTTCCGCGGCTCGGTAAAGATTATCGGTACTGATGCGGCTCCTGTGGTCTTCAAGAGCGCTGATTCCGTCAAGAGCTGGAACGGTGTTCATTTTGTGTCGGCCAACCGCCCGTTCGAAATCAAGAACTTGATCATTGAAAATGCTTTCCGCAATACGGTGTTCCGTTCCAAGGGCATTTTCGAAAACGTGAAATTCGTGAACAACTACTACGGCCTCTGGATTGACGATGTGCCCGAAGTTTTCTTGGCTCGTTGCGAATTCGTGCGCAACCGTTTCGCACTTTCGATTCGTGCAGGCCAGGTGGTCTCTGCCGATACCAAGATCAGCGACAATGTTTACGGTCTTTATCTTGAACCCGGTGGAAAGTTTGATGGCGACAAGAGCTTAATCAAGGATAACCTTGAAGCCGATGTCCGCAACGAAGCCGAAGAACTTGCCGCACAGGGCAAGCGCGTGAACAGGAATATTTGGCATCGTATTGAAACAGCTTTCTAAGAGGTTGATTTAAGTGCAAGAAGCTTTTCGCAGGTCCATACGCAAGATGACGGGCAATAGCGTCCGTCTATCGGTATGCCCGAACCGCTCGACGATGGTGGCGACACTTTCGCAGTCGATGATGGTGACCTGGTCGATTGTGTTGCATGAACACTTGGATGCCATGATGAACGATCCGGCGGTAAACGTCGGAACGACGGAACTGATTTCTTTCAGTGAAACGGCCTGGAAATTGGCTGATTCCAGTTTCCCGCAGATCATTGCGGACGCCAACAAACTGTACGATGAATTCCGCACCAAGTGGATGCAGCGCTTTTCGACAGACGAAGTGATGCGCTTGTTGCTTGAAGGCGGTGACTTCTTGCATCACGACGAAGAAAAGGGCTGGGCTCTCACGGTCAAGAATAACAAGCAAGACATCAATGCTTTTTATTCGGCGACGATTCACTTGCTGGTGAGCGACGCCGAACCGTTGTTCGTCCGCATGCATGGCCGCGTCATGCAGTTGCAGGAAAAGTTATGCAAGTATTGGCACTCCGAAAGCGCCGTGGATGCGGTGTCCAAACTGCTCCCCAGTTTGGAAGCGTCGCTCCGCGATAAAGAAAACGCCATGGTCGTTTCGCTTCGTAGTTCGCTAAATACGCTTGCGAAGAAACGCTTTGCCGCAGCCTTCAATACCAAGAGCCCTGCACACTATTACAGTTCTGCAGCCTCTTGCGCCCGTAATGTGGGCCGTTTCTGGAATCCGCACTACGCTTACGAAAACGGCTTCCTTGCCTTTACCGATGATTTTTGTGATTATGCCCGCGGGCTTACCCTTCAGATTATTGAATGGTACCAGAGCAAGTGGGCTTTGTTCTTGCGCGGATTCTCGCGCGGTCAATTGAATTTGTTCGAAACAACAGGCCCTACAAGGTCTTAAAAGATGCAGGTATGAAATGAAAAATGCATTCCAGATAATTTTAGCGCTTACCATCGTAGGACTCCTTGCCCTTGTGGTTGCCGCCTTCTATTTTGGCGCTCCGCTCTTTGGCTGGATTATCATGGCGGCCATTTTTGCCGTGTTTATCGGAGAACAACTTGTCGCTCTCAAGATGGTGAAGCAGATTGCTGCTGAAACGGAAATTCTGGAAACTTGCGAAAAGCGTGGTGGCTATGTGAATGGTGATGGCGTAGTCGCAAAGCGTGTCGCTCTTGCCCGTAATTTGCTTGCCAAGAACATCCGCCTCGATTCTTCGATGGCCTACGAAGTGCTTTCGAATAGCGTTGATATTGCTGTTCCGAAGAGTGCCGGCGGTACGGTGATTCTGCTCGGTTTGATGGGTACTTTCTTTGGTCTCATGTATTCTGTGGCAACGGCAGGCGGTGCAATCGACAATTCCACGACGCAGGGGACGCTCGATACCATCCAGCTCTTGTTCCAGAACATGAAGGGTATTTTCGGTACTAGCCTTTGTGGTTTGTTTGCCGCCTTGATTCTGAATGCTAGCCGCAACATGATGGTGTCCGCCCGCGACTCTTTTGTCGCTCGCCTTGATGCCTTGACTCTCGATTTGCAGGGTGCTGCCGGCGATGGTAGCGAAGAAGCCCAGGCTCAGACGGAATTGGAACGCCTGTTCGATTCTGTTGAAAAGAATCTCTCTGTTGTCGCCTCTTCTGTCAAGGAAGGCCTTTCCGGCGTTGTCGCCATGGTGGGTGACGAACTTTCTTCCATGACGACGAAGTTGAACGAATCCCTTGCCAATGTTTCTCAGAACATGAACAAGGCTGTCGAAAACTTGGGCCCCTCTGTCAAGGATTCCCTGTCGGGCGCATTCACTCCGATGGAACAGAATATCAAGACGCTTTCTGCTTCTGTGGAATCGATCCCGGGTAAGCTTGACGAAAAGTTGAACGGTATTTCTTCGACGCTCAAGGCTTCTCTTGAAGGTGTTTCGAACAATGTTGAAACGGCTCTCTCTAAGGTGGCTTCCGATGTGAAGGCCGGTCTCGATGGAGTTGCTTCTGCAACGGAATCGGCCATGAACGACTCTACGAAGAATGTGGCTGCTGCCGTGGCCGATCAGGTCAAACAGTCTGGCGACCAGTGGAAAGCCTTCATGGAACGTCTTGCCGCCGAAACTTCTGCCAATGTCGACAGCCAGAAAGAAGGCCTCGAAACCCTCAAGAATGTTGCCTTGCAGGTGGCCGAAAAGGCTCAGGCCGGTTCTGCCGAACTTAGCAATTCCGTGGCTGAAAAGCTTTCTGCCCTTTCTTCCGACATTCTCGGCGCCTTCCAGAAACTTTCCGAAACTTCTGCCGTGCTGCTCGAAGCCCAGAAGGCCCTTACCGAAAGCATTGACAACCGCGTGGTCAAGGAAAAGGAAGCGACGGATGCGCTTGGCGGAAACATTGTGGAAACCGCAGAACTCATGCGCGTGAACCAGTCCGAACTCAGCGCAAACCTCGAAATGCTTCGCGCTGGTCTCGAAACGATTCTCGAAAAGCTATCTGGCGATACCGCAGAACGCGACGACGAAGAAAGCTTTGTGGAACACCTCAACCAGTCTCTGGAAGCCTTCCACGAACGCGCAAGCGAAGTGCTTATGGAAAACGCGGTCAAGACGCAGGAAATCTTGCTCGAAGTCTTGGAACAGACGCAACGTTCTATTCAGCAGCCTAAGGTCGAGGGCTAAGCATGCGCTTTAAGAAAGACGAAAACAGCAATCCTTGGATGGCGTACACGGACTTGGGTGTTGCCCTGGTTTCGTTGTTCATCCTTGCGTTTGTGGCGATGGCGACCCTGAAGGAACAAAAGGCCGAAGACCTTACCCGTACCGAAGAAGAAGTCTTGACTTGCCAGGAGCAGATGCGTAAAATTGCGGCCGAACGCAATGCGCTCTTGTCCAAGAGCTTGCAGACTTCCATCGAAGCGGGCCTTATCGCTCTCGAAGATGGCAAAATTCAGATTCAGGCTTCCTTCCTTTTCCCGATTAACGGCGCCGACCTTACCAAAGAAGGTGAGGGCGTGATTCGTGGCATTAGCAAGGGCCTTTTGGAAGCACTTGATTCTACTGACGTGATTATGGTGAGCGGCTTTACTGACGATACTCCGGTGAAGTCCAAGACTTATACCAACTGGAACCTTTCTACCGAACGTGCCGTGAACGTGGTCAAGACTTTGATTGCGCAGGGGTTCCCGCCTGACAGGCTCTTTGCCGCAGGCTTTGGCGAACACATGCCCAAGTACCCCAACGACAGCGAAGAACATCGTCGTTTGAACCGTCGCGTAGAAATCGGTGTGACCCCGCTCCAGAAGACGACGCAGGAGTAATTAGGTTTTTATGCAGGAACGCTTGGAAACATTGCGTACGGGAATCGATGCTATCCGCAAGAGCGGAAAGCTGCCCCATTGGCGTATGGTCTATGCCGAAAACCTGCTGAATCGTGCCGGAGAATATTTGGCGGTTGACAGGCTCCCTGAAGCGAACATGGTGGCCGACAAATTGGATCGCTGGATCAAGACGCATACACCGCGTGTCGATTCCTCTGAACGATTCTCCGAAAATCCCATGGTTTTCTGGAATGCGGAAATGCTTTTGGGCATGTCTGCCAAATTGAAGCAGACCTTGCTTGAAAAACGTCAGCTCGTTCCTGCAACGGAACGTGAATCAACGATTCGTCGCTTGACTCTTGTCGAAGGCTGGATTCGCGAAGGCCAGCTTTTGCAGGCCCACGATGAACTTCTGGCCCTCCGTACGGCGCTTATTGCCCGCTTGAGGCGTAGTTTCCGTGCCCGTCTGGTCGCTACCGACTTGTATCATGGCTCGGTACAGCCTGCCGGAAGTTTGGTTGGCCCGTACAATGCATTGCATACGCTCGAAGAAACCTTCCATGTGGTGGGCGAGCGTGACCCGATTTGGATTGAAGACTTCCTTGAAATATATAATGACCTGTTCCGTGTGGTGGAACGCCTCGTTCCTCAAGATAAAAAATGAGTCTAAAAAAAGAGCTCCCGAAGGAGCTCTTTTAAATTTTGATATGCGGCCTATTTAGAAACCGATACTCAACTGGCCCATGTAGACACGTTCTTCGTCTTGGCCGGTGTAGTAACCGAGTTCTTCAGCCCAAGTGGCGAATTCAACCGTAATGAATCGGAGGGCTTCAATCGCGAAACCTGCAGCGGGGTAGCCGCCCTTGAAACCGCCCGAAAGGCGCAAGGCGAGGGCACGGATTTCATTGTTGTAGCCAGGCCATGCAAGCAAGTTCTGCTCGACTTCAAGACCCATATTCAGGTGAGAGAAAACCTTGTAGTTCCTATCGCTGTTGATTGCGTCGGCGTAGTCACATGCAATGTTGAATTTGCGGGCGTAGCCGGTGTTCTTGTTGAAGAATCGCGGACTGTAGTTGAAACCTGCGGTCAGGTTCGGCGTAATCTTGTCGCCGGCAAGTTCCTTGAAATAGATATCGCGCAGGGACATACCGACTCTGAATTCACGGGTGAGCTGGTAGAGCACGCCCAAGTCGATACCGGCAGAAACGGATTTGAAATCAAAAATATTGTCGGTGGCGTCATGGTAGCGGTCTTCAAGAGTATCCTGGAGGGCATCGTAGTTCAGAACGTCGACTGTAATCATTTCGACTTTCTGACGCTTGGCCATTTTGATACCCACACCGACTGAGAAATTGTTCGTAAATCCGTAAGAAATACCTGCCTGGGCCACACCGTCGACGTAGAAGGTGTCAACGACAAGGAACGGAAGAATAAGGCCTCCGTCCAGGTAAGGCGCGACGTTACCGTCAACCCAAATAGCTCCGCCGAATCCGTGGAATGCCATTTCGGCATCCATCTTGATTTTCATGGTCAGGTACTTGTGGTCGTAATTATTCAGTTTGTGAACCAGTTCGGGGTGGGCAGCGAGCGTGTCCATGAGCACATTAGACTGGCTCAGACCATTGTCGTTGGCGTAATTTCTTGCGTTCTTGTAAATCTTCTGCAAGTCTTTTGCCAGGCTATAGGTCGAAAAGTAGGTTTCGAACGGACCGGCTCCACCCAAGTTCAATCGCATGTCGCCCAAGAAATTGCGGGGATAGTAACCTTGTTCGGGGCGTAATTCATAGTTGCCCAAACGGTTGATCTGGCTCAAACCGGCGTAGTTAAAGTAGATGGCTTCTTTGTCGTCAACAAGGGCAACATGTGCATTACCCATGGCTTCGGCTCGTAGGGAATGGTGCGTCGGAGCCTTGGCTGCATATGAGGCGATTGCAAGTACAAAAATCAGGAAAAACAGAATCTTTTTCATAGCTTAGTTCCTCCCCGCAAACCACTGCATAAAGCGTTCTTCGTTGTAGTTTGCCCAGCATCCACCGATGTAATTCTTTCGGAACTCGAGATCGTAGGTGGGGGGATAATGGGTATCCTTGGCTACGGCTCTTTTATAGGCGATGAATTCTTCGAAGGGGCGGCCTTGCGGGTTGAAGACGAGCCCGGCTGCAAAAACTAAGCGGTGGTCGCCAGCGGCGACGCGGTTCTTGTATTCAGGATAGACAAATTTCCATTCTCGACCGAGTTCTTTCTGGTTGTTGGACGGGTCGTTTGCGACGGTTACTCCGTTCATGTCGATATCGACCGTCATATATTTTTCGTTCGGGCCAGCCTTTTTAATCACACGGAGGTCGCTGATGGCTGTTTTTCCGGCGGTAACGTTTTTAAGGATAAGGTCGTTGTCGTATTCGATTTCGTTGCTCTTGTCGCTCACGTCTTCGTCGATTTCGCCATCACCATCGTTGTCTTCGCCGTCGTAGAGTTCTTCGTCGACGCAGCCGTCGCCATCGTCATCGAGAATGTCGCTGTAGCCGAACTGGCCGATGATGATGTTCAAAGTCTTGGTCTGCTGGTCTTCGTCATCCTTGGCGTCTTCGGTTTCTTGGGCCAAAGCGCCACACATGCTGCTCACGGCTTTCTTTTGAGATTCTTCTTTTAAGTCACCGAAACCCTGCAGGTAGCTGTCGAACATCTTGGTCATGCTTTCGGGGCTTTCTTCACAGGTCTTGAACACGGCGTCGAATGCTTCCACGGCTTCTGCCGGCTCGTTTTTGATGTTGTTCAGGACCGAGGCCATGTCGCAGGAATTTTCATCGTTCTTGTTCAAGGAACAACCATTCATTCCTTGGGTCGTTTTGCGCAGGACGAGCATGGTTTTCATCATTTGAAGAACCATGTAGCCTTCGGAAAATGTCTTGTAAGTAATAACGCTGTCGGTTTTTCCGGCCTTGTCGCGAGCGATAAAGGCGTTGGCGATGACATTGACGGAATCAATCGTTTCCTGGAGCTGTGCGGCAACTTGGTCTGACATGCCAGAGAACGGAACCTTGGATTCGCGGCTGGCGTTTACGTAGGCGAGTAGCGAAAAAACGTTGGTTTCTTGGGTGCTGTTCAGCATGCGGTTCAGTTTCGCCTTCATGAGGCCGAACCAAGCCTGGGAATAGTTGGAGTCGGCGGCAATAGCCTTACTGAAATAGTGCTCGGCTTCAGAATATTCGTTGCTGCGGATGTGCTTGTAGCCTTCGTAGGTGAGGGCTTCCGCATCGCTGTCCTTGATGTTAATGCTTTCGGTCGGGTTAAAGATGTTGCATCCGGCAATGCCTAGAGAAAGCAATAGTGCCGTTGCCCATAAAATCTTGGATTGAAGTATGCGTTTCATAACGTGTTCCCCGTTTGCGTAAAAGATAACATTATTCTTACAAAAAGTATGTATCAATCTGTTTTTTGCGGGAATTTTGAAAAAATAAGTGATTATTGTCGCTTTTTTCATGCGCTTTTTCTTGGAAACCTAAAATATCTATCTTTGGGGTATGGAATCGTATCGAGAGTATTTTCCGACAAAGGCGTTTCGTGTAGCCGAAATGCGCCTTGCAACCCTGTTAAGGGCGGAAAGGGACCGTTTAGATGCGATTGCAACGTCGCTTGGTCGAGAATCGGCAATCGGTCCTGATAACTTACTCGAAGAACTCCCCAAAATCAAGGAATTTACGCGGGAATACCACCGGCTTTTTGCGGAATATTTAGACGCTGTTTTGCCGCAACAGCCGAGGCCTATTCAGTGTCGACCCGCCTGTGGTAATTGCTGCCATCATTACCCGATGTCGGTAGAGCCCTTTGAACTTGTGACGTTGTATTGTGACCTCAGGGGGCGGAATGACTTGCTCGATATTATGGAAGCGTGCCAGGTAAGGTCGTCGCTGTTTAGCAAGTTTTTTGAGGCTAGACGGGCCGAGGGGGCAGTTCCTGACCAGATGGATTTGGACGATTACGCCGAAGACAAGGCCCTGCATGATTATTTTAGCGCCTGGAATCCGTGCCCGTTTTCGGACAAGAAGGGCGATTGCACGGTCTACCCGTTGCGCCCAGTTTCTTGCCGTATGTATTTTAGCGAAACGGATCCTAAGTTCTGTACGCCGGAGCATTTACAGACTCCCGAGAACGATAGCTATATTGTGTACTTGCCCGATAGCATCGAAGATGCCGTTTACGGAATCTCGGAGCATTACGCCCTATTGGATTTGCCCGAAAGTTACTTTGGCGGACTTTTGGCCGTAAACCGCTTTGAAGGCTTGATTGGCGGAAACTAGAAATGAATCTGTTTGGAATGCAACTCGACCTGTTCGGGAACAATACCGATGCTCCCAAGGAACCGGCAAAGCCGAAAGTGCCGGCTTCGGTTTCGCAGAATGGATTGGTGCATTTCAAGTACAATACCCAGCTCAAAAAGAGTATCCGTTGCAAGGGGGGAGTGCTGTTTGGCCACCCTGAGGTGATTTTGCCTGCTTACATGAAGGAGCCTGAGTTTGCGCCGGCGCGTGAGCTTGCCGCCGAATGGGCGGAACACGCCGTAAAACGCAAGACGGCGAAGAACAAGGCGATTATCAAGGATTTGGTCAGCCGCTTTTGGACATTGGTGGAACAGATTCTTGCAGACCGGGGCGATGAATCCTTGTCAACCAAGGGCAGGCTCCCGCCGATTAAGCCCCAAGGCAAGTACCATAATTTGAACGATGTGCTTGCTGCTATCAACAGCACTTATTTTGAAGATAAATTAACTTGCCGTATCACCTGGAGTAACCGCGTTGGCGGACTTAGTTTTCATTCGGTCCGTCAGGACCCCGTGACTGGCGAAGAATTCCATTTGATCAGCATCAGCAAGGGTTACGATGCCGCGAACTGCCCGGAATACGCCGTGGCCGGTGTCGTGTACCATGAATGCCTGCATATTGCCATTCCGGTCGAAGTCAAGAACGGCCGTCGCATTGTGCATGGCCGTAACTTTAGACGCCGCGAACGCCAGTACATCTATTACGACGAATGGATACACTGGCACAATCACGTGCTTCCGCAGAATATCCGCAAGATGCGCCGCCATGGCGAACTCTAAAATTTCTATCTTTCTGCCGTAAATTTTAAACGTGATTTAATCACAGGATAAATACTATGGCAATGCAAGATATGAACGACCAGGTGCAGGCGCGCCTCGCTAAGCTCGAAAAGTTCAAGGAAATGGGTGTGGAGGCTTATCCGCACAAGTTCAACCGCACGCATGATTCTAAGGTTTTGAAAGAAAATAAAGCTGCCTTGATGGCTTCTGGCGAAGAAATCGCTTTCGCCGGCCGTGTGGTTCGCTTCAACCGCAAGGGCAAAATGTGCTTTATGCACCTCAAGGACCGTTACGGTCGCTTGCAGGTGGTGGTGGCCCGTGACGAAGTCGGCGAAGAAAACTACGAAGTCGTGAAGATGACCGACCTCGGTGACTTTATCGGCGTGAATGGTTCCATGTTCGAAACCCAGACGGGTGAATACTCCGTGCACGTGAAGAAGGTGACCATGCTTTCGAAGGCCGTGCGTCCGCTTCCGGTGGCCAAGGAAAAGGTCGACGAAAACGGCAACAAGGTCGTGTTCAACGAATTTGCCGATGTGGATACCCGTTACCGCCAGCGTTATATCGATATGGCCTTGAACGACGACGTGAAGGAAGTCTTCATCAAGCGTTCCAAGATCATGCAGGCTATCCGTGAATACCTGATCGAAAAGGGATTCATCGAAGTGGAAACTCCGACGCTCCAGCCGATTTACGGCGGTGCAAACGCCCGTCCGTTTACCACGCACCACAACGCTTGCGACATGACGCTTTACCTGCGCGTCGCTCCGGAACTTTACCTGAAACGCTGCATCGTGGGCGGCATGGAAAAGGTGTTCGAATTCTCCAAGAACTTCCGCAACGAAGGCATGGACCGCACCCATAGCCCGGAATTCACCGGTCTCGAATTCTACGAAGCCTATGCCGACTACAACGACATGATGGTGCACTTCGAAAACATTTACGAACGCGCCTGTATTGCCGCCAACGGCACCACCAAGATTGAATACCAGGGCAAGGAAATTGACTTCAAGGCCCCGTGGCCTCGCTACAGCATGATCGAAGCCATCGAAAAGTTCGGCGGCCTCAAGGTCAACGAAATGAGCGACGACGAAATCAAGGCCAAGATGGAAGAACTCGGCGGACACCTGGATGGCGAATTCAGCCGCGGCCGCGGTATCCTCGAACTGTTCGAGCTCACCGTGGAAGACAAGCTTATCCAGCCGATGTTCATCAAGGACATGCCGACTGAAAGTACTCCGCTCTGCAAGAAGCACCGTACCATCGAAGGCCTTATCGAACAGTTCGAGCCGTACGCTAACGGCTGGGAACTGGGCAACGCCTATACCGAACTTAACGACCCCATCCGTCAGCGTGAACTCCTGGAAGATCAGGTGCGCCGCGGCCGCGGTGGCGAAGGCGAAACGCACCCGATGGATGAAAACTTCATGCACGCTATCGAATCTGGCCTGCCTCCTACCGGCGGCGTGGGCTTCGGCATCGACCGTATGGTCATGCTCCTCACGAACCAGCAGACAATCCGTGACGTGCAACTCTTCCCGCTCATGAAGCCGGAGACCTGTTAATTAATGCATAAGTTGGAATGGCTCATCGCCTGGCGTTACTTAGGGGCTCAACGTAAGAGTCTCTTTGTATCGCTTATCGGTATCTTTAGTATGCTGGGAGTTTCCATTGGCGTGTTTGCGCTGGTGGTGGCCCTTGCCGCAGTAAATGGTTTCGAAGAAGAAGTCACCGCCCAGATGATTGGCAAAGACGCTCACTTCGAAGTGATGGCGTACAACGGCGATTTTATCGCGCCGTATGACAGTCTCATCAAAGAAGTGCGTAGCCGCGATTCACGTGTGGTGGCATCGTCTCCGTTTATCATTTACAAGGTGGGCGTGAGCTCCAAGAAAGTAAACGACGGTATCGTAATCTATGGTATCGAAACCGAAACGGCGAAGGGCGTTACTGACATTCATAAGTATATCAAGTGGGGCAATTACTCCGTCGACAGTCTTGAAGACTTGAGCGGAACGCTCCGCCCTGGAATCATTTTGGGTTCTGGCCTTGCCAATAGGCTTCGGGTGGTGGTTGGCGATAAACTCGTGTTGCAGACCTTCCAAAGCCCCGACGCCATGGTCACAAGCGGTGGCCCGAAAATGATGATGTGCGTAGTGAGTGGTATCTTTGAAACGGGTACTTACGAATACGATGGAAACCTTGCTTACGTAGGCATTCCGGAGCTCCAGAAGTTACTTGGCCTCGATGACGTGGTGACTGGTATCCAGTTCCGCCTGAATAACCATTGGCTTGCGGGCGAGGCGGTGGATAGCCTTGCCTCTTGGCTCGGTTATCCGTATTACGCCATGGATTGGAAAACGAAAAACATCACGCTCCTCAAGTGGATGAACTATGAAAAGTTCATTGTGGCGGCGGTGATTTGCCTCATCATTTTGGTGGCTGCATTCAATATCATCAGTAGCTTGATTATGGTGGTGATTGACAAGACCAAGGAAATCGGCATCCTCCGCAGCATGGGCTTGAGCAAAGGTAGCGTGATGCGCGTCTTTATGCTCATGGGCAGCTTTATTGGCGTGGGTGGTACGATTGTGGGTGGCACCATTGGCCTTGTGCTTTGCAAGTTGCAAGAGGCTTATCACTTTATCAAGCTCCCGGGTGATGTCTACGTGATTCCGTACTTCCCGATTTCGGTGCACATTCTTGACGTGATTTTGATTTTTGTAATTAGCATTGCGCTTTGTGTTCTGGCGACTTTGTTGCCGGCATGGAAGGCTAGCCGCTTGGATCCGGTGGGGGCTATTAGACATGAGTAGTTTACTGCAAACGGTTGACCTCCGTCGAGAATTTTCTGAAACGGGCGAAAAGCTTGAAATCCTCAAGGGCGTGAACTTCTCCATGGAAGAAGGCGAACTTGTGGCCCTTACGGGTTCTTCGGGTTCGGGAAAGTCGACCTTCTTGAATTTGGTGGGAATGCTTGATACACCGACTTCTGGCGAAATCCTTTTTAAGGGCAAGGCTCTTTCCAAATTCAATGACGCTGAACGCGACCGTTACCACCGTGTGCAGGTGGGCTTTGTGTTCCAGTTCCATCACTTGTTGAGCGAATTTACGGCGATTGAAAACGTGTGCGTGCCGGGCCGCATTCTCGGGACTTCTGAAAAGGAATGCAAGGAACGTGCCGCGATGCTTTTGGAAACGGTGGGCCTCAAGGACCGCTTCAAGCATTTGCCGCGAGAACTCAGCGGCGGTGAACGCCAGCGCGTGGCCATTGCCCGTGCACTCATGAACCATCCGGACTTGGTGCTGGCCGACGAACCGAGCGGCAACCTCGATGAGGCGAATTCCGCGATGCTGAACGAATTGATTGGCGAACTCAACGAAAAGTTTAATCAGGCTTTCTTGATTGTGACGCACGACGAAAAATTGGCTAGTTTTGCAAAAAGACGTGTCGTGATGCACGGTGGCGTCATTCAGTAGCTTAAGGAGAAATATGTCTGATATCAACGGTATTTTTTCGAAGAAAGCAAAGGCTGTTTTGCAGGCTGCCCGCATTGCGGCCCGCAACTTGGGTAGCGACAGCGTTACGACCGAGCATTTGCTGCTCGGCCTGGTACGTGAAGATTCCGGCTTTGCCGCCGAAACCTTGCGTGCGCTTAAGATTAATTTGAATGAACTTGGCGAAAATGTGCAGCGCTCGTTGACCACAAATGGTGGCATTATGACTGTAGGCGATGCCCATGGAGCTTTGCTTTCTTTTACAACTCGTTGTAAGGCAGCCCTTTTTAATGCGGCTAAGATTGCCAAAGAAGAAGGCGACCAGTACATTGGTCCCGAACACTTGATGCTTGCCATTTTGCAGCAGGCCGAATCTCCGGCCGCGGGCACGCTTTCGACTTTTGGCGTGACCTATGAAAGTTTTGAAAATGCCTTGCAGCAGATCAAGCGCGAGGCGATGAACGGCCAGCCCTCTGGTGAAGAGGGCGAGGGCATGGAAGGCGATGACCGCTTTATGGGACAAGGCCGCGGTGGCGATACCCGCCAGCA
Source organism: uncultured Fibrobacter sp. (assembly GCF_900316465.1). NCBI lineage: Bacteria > Pseudomonadati > Fibrobacterota > Fibrobacteria > Fibrobacterales > Fibrobacteraceae > Fibrobacter > uncultured Fibrobacter sp. Next base: position 130,575 of record NZ_ONDD01000004.1, read on the forward strand.
GGTGCGTAGCCAGAGCCGTTCCAAGACGCCGATTCTCGACCACTTTGGTCGCGACTTGACGGCGCTTGCCAAACAGGGCAAACTCGACCCGATTATCGGTCGCGGTCGCGAAATTGAACGTTTGATTCAGATTCTTTGTCGCCGCAAAAAGAACAACCCGGCCCTCATCGGTGAACCGGGCGTGGGTAAGACGGCGATTATCGAAGGCCTTGCTCAGAAGATTGTCCAGAAAAAGATCCCGGAACTCTTGATGAACAAGCGCGTGGTTACACTCGACGTGGCTGCCATGGTGGCAGGCACTAAGTACCGCGGCCAGTTTGAAGAACGCGTGAAGGGCCTGATTATGGAACTCCAGCGCGTGGACAATTCGGTAATCTTGTTTATTGACGAACTCCATACGATTGTGGGCGCGGGCGGTTCCGAAGGTAGCCTTGATGCCAGCAATATCTTTAAGCCGGCGCTCGCCCGAGGCGAACTCCAGTGCATTGGTGCCACGACGATCGATGAATACCGCAAGTACATTGAAAAAGATGCCGCGCTTGAACGCCGCTTCCAGACGATTGTCGTGAATCCGCCTAATTCCGAAGATTCTATCCAGATTTTGGAAGGGCTGCGCCCGAAGTACGAGCAGCACCACAACGCGGTGACGCTTGCCGAACGCTACATTACCGACCGATTCTTACCGGACAAGGCCATCGACGTGCTCGACGAAGCCGGTGCCCGCGTGCGCTTGAATTCGATTCGTACGCCGCAAGACCTTAAAGAAATGGAAGACGAACTTGCCGCGACCATGCAAAAGAAGGAAGAGGCCATTGCAGACCAGCAGTACGAAACTGCAGCCACTCTCCGCGACAAGATTGAAGATTTGACGAACCGCATCGCTGAACGCCGCGAAGCCTTGAATAAAGAAGACTCTGCGGACTTCCCGATTGTCGACGAAAACGAAATTCGCGATTGCATTAGCAAGATGACGGGCATTCCTGTGAGCCGCCTCGCTGGAGAAGAAACTCAGAAACTCCTGAAGCTCGGCGACGAAATCAAGGAACGCGTGATTGGCCAGGACCAGGCTGTAGACGCCGTCGTGAAAGCCATTCGCCGTACTCGCGCAGGCATTCGCGACACCAAGCGCCCCATGGGCAGCTTCTTGTTCCTCGGCCCCACAGGTGTGGGTAAGACGGAGCTTGCAAAGGTTCTCAGCCAGAGTCTGTTTGGCAGCGAAGATTCCATGATTCGTATCGACATGAGCGAATACATGGAAAAGCATAGCGTGAGTCGTTTGATTGGTGCGCCTCCGGGATACGTCGGCTTTGAAGATAACGGTGGCCAGCTCAGCGAAAAGGTGCGCAAACGCCCGTATTGCGTGGTGCTCCTCGACGAAATTGAAAAGGCTCATCCGGACATTTATAATTTGCTCTTGCAGATTTTGGACGACGGTATCCTTACGGATAGCTACGGCCGTAAAATCAACTTCAAGAATACCATCATCATCATGACGAGTAACGCGGGCGCTCGCGAAGTGCGCCACAGCTCGGGCATGGGTTTCACCAAGATGGGCGAGACCGACGACTACGAACGTATGGAAACCGCCATCCGCGAAGAAGTCAAGCGCGTGTTCTCTCCGGAATTCTTGAACCGTGTCGATGAACAGATTGTGTTCCGCCCGCTGACCAAGAAGGACCTTTCTTCTGTCGTAGACATTCAGCTGACCTTCTTGCAGAAGAACTTGTCTGAACGCGGAATCCTTCTGGAAGTTTCCGAAGCTGCCAAGGAATTCATTGTTTCGCACAACTACGATTCTGCACTCGGCGCGCGCCCGATTCGCCGCTCCATTCAGAACCTGGTCGAAGACGAAATTGCCGAAGGCTTGCTGCTTGGAATCTACAAGGACTTCACGACGATTTCGATCGATGTTGAAAACAACAAGCTCAAGTTCACGTCAGAGGCATTGCCGAGTTAAATCGGAATTAACTATATTTCCGCTCGAAAAATTTCAACACTAAACCCAAGAGGTTATACAATGGCTAAAATTCCTGCAGTTCTTATCTTTGGCGCACCGGGTTCCGGCAAGGGTACCGTTGGCGCAAAGCTCGCTGCTACTACGTCCCTCAAGCACATTTCCACGGGTGACATCTTCCGTGGCATTGCTCCTTCCAGCGAATCTGGCAAGCTCCTCGCTTCTTATTCTAGCAAGGGCCTCTTGGTTCCGGACGAAGCCACTGTCGAAATTTTCGGTCGTTTCATCGAAGGCCTCATCAATACGAACAAGGTGAACCCGGATAAGGATACCCTCCTCCTCGACGGTATTCCTCGCACGGTTGCACAGGTCAAGCTCATCGAATCCGTGGTCGACGTGAAGCACATCTTCGTGCTCGACATCAAGGACGAAAAGACCATCGTGGCACGCCTCCTGAACCGCGCCAAGATCGAAGGTCGTAAGGATGACGCTGACGAAGCTGTGATCAAGAACCGCCTCAAGGTTTACAAGGAATCTACCGCTAAGGTTCTCGGCAAGTACAGCAAGTCTATCATCAGCCGCATCAATGGCGACAACACTCCGGACGAAGTGTTCTGCGACACTCTCGCTGCCTACGTGAAGTTCTGCAAGGCTTCTAATAAGACCGCAAAGGCCAAAAAGCCTGCTTGCAAAAAGGCTAAGTAATCTAACTTAAGCCAAAAAGCTTAAAGAGACCGAGGGGTAATCCTCGGTCTTTTCTTGTTTTTCTATTTTTATGAAAGAAGAACAAGAAAGGATGAAAATGGAACCGAATAATCAGTATAATTCTACAGGCTCTACTTCCTCTGCAAAGCACAAGGACGATGATGAAATTGATATCCTTGAAGTCTTGAGCTTGCTGTTGAAGCATAAGCTGTTTTTGGCTTGTTGTATAGTTCTCGGTTGCGCTGCGGGTTTCCTGGCTTCGAACTGGATGCGCCCGCAGTTTACGAGTGATGCTCTTTTGCAGATTGATGTGAAGGGAAACAAGGCCGGAAAGGCTATGGGTGAAATGGGTGCCCTTTTGGATGTGGCATCGCCTGCTGAAGCTGAAATTGAACTTTTGAAGAGCCGCATGGTGCTGACCTATGTGGTGGAACAGGAACGTCTCTGCTTTAATGCCTACCCGAAGGGCGCTATCGATCGCTTGCTCCATCAGGAAGGCCGAATGGATCTTGAAGATCTTTATATCCCTGAAATTGCCCGCATCGAGAAGTGGACCGCCGAAGTCGTGGGTGATAATGAATTCGCCGTTTACACGCCTGAAGGTGTAAAGCTTTTGCAGGGAAAAGTGGGCGAGCCTCTCGCGGCTCCCTATGGTGGCGATACGCTTAGAATTCATGTCAAGCATTTGCTTGCAAGGCCCGGTCAGCTCTTTGTGCTTGCCCAGTCCGAACCGCTGGATGCAGTCCGAGGCTTGGTCAAAAAGCTCGATGTTGCTGAAAGGGGTAAGCAGACGGGCATCATCGGTGTGTCTTACACAGACCGCTATGCAGACAAGGCTGCTTCTGTCTTGAATACGATTGCAAATATCTATCTGCGCCAGAATGTGGAAATGCGTAGTGCCGAAGCTGAAAAGACTTTGGAATTCCTGGAAGAACAGCTCCCGGGCGTGAAGGCCAAGCTTGATACGGCCGAAAAGAAACTGGCTGATTACCGCTTGAAGATCGGCTCTGTGGACATGACGGGTGAAACTAGGGTTCACTTGGAAAAGGTCACGGAATTGGAAAAGCAGGTTCTGGAATTGGAACAGCAACGCCAGGAAGCGACTCGCTTGTTCAAGGAAGAACACCCGGCTGTCCAGACGATTATGCAGCAGCAGAGCCGTCTGCGTTCCGAACTTTCCCGTTTGAAGAAGTCTGCTGAAAACATGCCGCGTACCCAGCAAGACGTGATGAGCTTGCAAGAAGAAGTGGCGGTGAACAATGCCCAGTACACGGCCATGCTGAACAATATCCAGCAGCTCCGTGTGGTGCGTGCCGGCGAAGTGGGTAACGTACGCATTGTGGACTATGCCCAGATTGAACGCAAGCCTTCCAAGCCGAATAAGAAGGTGATCTTTGCCGGTTGCGTGGGTGGCGCATTCCTTTTGGGAGCTTTGCTGATTTACCTGTTGCAGATGACCAAGCGCGGTGTTCGCAGCTCTCTTGAAATTGAACGTGAAACGGGCATTAGCGTTTACGCCAAGATTCCGAAGGCTGAAAATGCAATTCTTTCGAAGCGTAACAAGGGTAAGAATACCAAGCCCCTTGTGGAAGACGATCCTGATTCGCCCTCCAGCGAAGCGCTCCGTTCCCTGTATACGGCTATTGAATTTGCAACGTCTGACTTGCACGTGATGATGGTGACCGGTATGGTGCCTGGCGTGGGTAAGTCCTTTGTCTCCAAGAACGTTTCGGCTCTCTTTGCGGGTTCTGGCAAAAAGACTTTGCTCATCGATGCCGACATGCGTCGCGGTGTGGTGTATAGCCATCACAAGCAGGGCCTTGGCGATGTGCTCTCGGGCCATTGCTCCTTGGATAGCGCCGTTGCCGATTCCATTACCAAGAACCTTTATGTGCTTGGTGCCGGTAAGACTGATGTGTCGCCGAGTGAACTCTTGCGCGGTGATAATTTCAAGAATCTTTTGGATGAAGCAAAGACCAAGTTTGATATCGTGATTGTGGATACGCCGCCTCTGGAACTGGTGACGGATTCTGAACTGATTTACCCGATTGTTGATTTTGCCCTGTTCGTACTCCACTATGGCAAGCATACGATGGATCAAATCAAGGAATCCATGATGAAACTAGACCGCTGCTGTGAAGGTAAGCCGCGCGCATTTGTAATGAACCATTGCGAATCCGACGGACACGGCTACGGTTACGGTGGCTACGGCTATTACGGCAAGTATAGCTATTACGGTAAAGACAAAAAGAAAAAGTAATTATAGCTCATGAAAGTCTTTTTATACGACACGACCCTACGCGATGGAAACCAGGATCGCAGAATCAGTTTGTCTTTAGCGGACAAGTTGCAGATTGCACGCCTTTTGGACCATTTTGGCTTTGACTATATCGAAGGCGGCTGGCCCAACCCGAGCAATCCGACGGACGAAGAATTTTTCCAGAAGATTAAAGACGTCAAGCTGAAACACTCCAAGATTGCCGCTTTCGGTTCGACGCGTCGTCCGGGCGTGATTCCCGAAAAGGACCCCCTGCTGCAGGCACTTGTGAAGTCGGGTGCACCGGTCAAGACCATTTTCGGTAAGAGCTGGGATTTGCATGTGACCGACGTGATTCGCACGACACTCGAAGAAAATCTCGACATGATCGAGTCCTCTGTCGCATACCTCAAGGAAAACTCTGAAGAAGTCATTTACGATGCTGAACACTTCTTCGATGGCTACAAGGCTAATCCCGAGTATGCCATGGAAACCTTGCGCGCTGCAGAAAAGGGCCATGCCGATTATATCGTGCTTTGCGATACCAACGGCGGAACCATGCCGTGGGAACTTGAAGAAATTGTCAAGGACGTCAAGAAGCGTATCTCGACTCCGATTGGAATCCATGTTCATGACGACTCGGGCCTTGGCGTGTGCAACAGCATTTACGCCGTCAAGAACGGCGCGACCATGGTGCAGGGCGTGGTGAACGGCTTTGGTGAACGTTGCGGTAATGCAAACCTCACGACCATTGCGGCTGATTTGCACTTCAAGATGGGTGCTAAGTTCTTTGCCGCGAAAAAGATTGCAAGACTCCGCCAGTTGAGCGGAAACATTGACCAGATTGTGAATTTACCGAGTGACCCGCATGCTCCGTACGTAGGCGATGCAGCCTTTGCTCATAAGGGTGGTGCCCATATCGATGGCGTGATGAAGGTGTCTCGCAGCTTTGAACACATTGACCCGCATGCAGTCGGTAACGATCGCGTGTTCGTTACGAGCGACCAGGCGGGCGGTTCTTTGGTGGTTGAAAAACTCAAGGCCATCAAGCCGGGCATCGACAAGAAGGACCCTGTGGTGGGCAAGCTTCTTACGCTCATCAAGGAACGCGAAAACGCCGGCTGGCATTTTGATAGTGCCGAAGCAAGCTTCAAAATGCTTGTGTACCGTCATTTGGGCATGGTTCAGGAACCGTTCAAGGTCTTGGGTTACCGCGTCATTGAAGACAAGACGACCCAGGGCGTGTCTGTTTCTCAGGCCACCGTGAAGCTTCAGATTGGCGACAAGATCAGCCATCAGGTGAGCGAAGGTGACGGTCCGGTGAACGCTTTGGACGCAGCTCTCCGTAAAGCTCTCTTGCCCTTCTTCCCGAATATGGCGAAGGTCAAACTTGACGACTATAAGGTGCGTGTGCTGGGTTCCAAGGTGGCTTCTGACGCAACCGTTCGCGTATGGACGACCTTCGGCGACGAAAAGGGCTACTGGAATGTGGTCGGTGTTTCGAGCAACATTATCGAAGCGTCCTGGATGGCATTCGTTGATGGCTTGACCTACAAGATTCTTGTCGATGAAAAGGTGATTGAAGGTGCCTACAAGCATCTGGACGTAAAGCCTGTTGTGCCTGTGGCCAAAGAAGAACCTGCTCCGACGAAAACGAAAAAATTGACTGCCCGCAAGGTTCGTAATCTTGCCGGTGTTTCAAGGAAGAAATAATCCATGCAAATCGTAAAAGTTACTCCGAAGTCTGCTGAAATCGAACGCATTTGTGGGCGTGAAGTTGCCCCGTCTAAAGAAATTCATGACAAGGTCATGAACATTCTTGCCGATATCAAGAAGGGTGGCATTGCGAAGGCTACCGAATACGCTCAGAAGTTTGACGGTCTCAAAGGCAAGAATATTCGCGTGCCGGCTTCCGCTATTGCAAAGTCTGCTGCCAAGTGCCCTGCAGAACTCCAGAAGGCTCTTAAGCTGGCTATCAAGAACGTGCGCGATTTCCACCAGAACCAGATGGAAGAATCCTGGCTTATGGAAGGCAAGGATGGCGTGGTGCTCGGTCAGCGTATTCGCCCGATGAAGCGCGTGGGCCTTTATGTGCCGGGTGGTGCAGGCATTTATCCGAGCACCGTGATTATGAATGCGGTTCCGGCTCTTGTGGCTGGCGTGGAAGACATTGTGGTGGTGACCCCGATTAAGGGCGAAATTAACCGCGCTGTGGCCTTCGTGCTGCAGGAACTCGGCATTGACGAAGTCTACCACATCGGTGGCGCCCAGGCTATTGGCCTGCTCGCTTACGGTGCCAAGGATGCCAAGGGCAAGACTGTCGTGGAACGCGTTGACAAGATTGTGGGCCCGGGCAACGTTTTTGCCGCCATCGCCAAGAAAGAAGTCTTCGGTGTCGTCGATATTGACATGGTGGCAGGCCCCTCCGAAGTGCTCGTGATGGCCGACAATACTTGCGATCCGGACTTTGTCGCTGCAGACCTTTTGAGCCAGGCCGAACATGGTTCCGGCTTCGAAGCTGCAATCTGCATTACCGACAACATGGAAACCGCCCAGATGATTTCTGCCTGCGTGGATGTCCAGGTCGAAAACTCTCCGAAGCGTGAACTTCTCGAAAAGGTGCTCGGCAACTTCGGTCGAATCCTCTTGGTGAAGGACTGGTTCGATGGCGTTGAAATTGCAAACCGCATTGCTCCGGAACATTTGGAAGTGATGACAGCCGAAGCTGAATCCATGGCTGCCCAGATTGAAAACGCGGGTGCTGTGTTTATCGGTCCGTGGTCCAGCGAACCGGTGGGCGACTACTTTGCCGGCCCGAACCACGTGCTGCCTACCAACGGCACGGGCCGCTTCTTCAGCCCGCTCGGCGTGTACGACTTCCTCAAGCGCATGAGCATCATCCGCTACAGCGAAAAGGCTATCAAGAAGAATGCGAAGGCTATTGCCGCCGTCGCTACCGAAGAAGGCTTTATCCACCACGCTGCAGCAGTCCTCAAGCGACTCTAATATTCAATAAAATTTTAAAAGAAAGGTTCCTCGTTCGAGGAGCCTTTACTACTTTTATGCAAAAAGGCATGAGTGAGATATTTTATGGCTAAAACGATTCTCCAATCAGTATTGTTTCAGGGAAAAAAACAGGACATCCTGATTTCTGGCAAGAAATTTGCCAAGGTCGGTCGCGAACTTTCCAAGCGTGATTACGAAAATGCCGAAATTGTCAAGTGCGATGGCCTTGCCATTGTACCGCCGTTCTATAATGGTCACACTCACGCCGCCATGACGCTTTTGCGCGGTTATGCCGACGATATGCCTCTCCAGAAATGGCTCACGGAATACATTTGGCCGTTTGAGGCGAAACTCACCGCCAAGGATATCGAAATCGGAACGCGTCTCGCCGTACTTGAAATGATTAAGTCCGGAACGGTCTTTTTCTCGGACATGTATTGGCGTCGTGAAGTTACCATGAAGGTGGTCAAGGAAATGGGCATTCGTGCAGCCATTGGTGTAACGATTGCCGAAAACTTGGATACGCCCGAACATATTGAAGAAAATTTCAAGTTCCTGCAGGATCATCGATTTGAGTCGGAACGCGTTAAACTCGCCGTGATGCCGCACAGCATTTATACGGTTGGCGAAAAAATCTTTAAGCGCTGCGCCAAGGTGGCCCGCGAAGAAAACTACATTCTGCACACTCATTTGTCCGAAACGCTCAAGGAAGTCAAGGATTGCAAAAAGCAGTACGGCTGCACTCCCGTAGAATTGCTCGACAAGTGGGGGATTCTCGGCGAAAACTTTGTGGGCGCACACTGTGTTCATTTGAACGAATACGAAATGTCGCTGATGGCCGAATCGGAATCGGCGGCAATTCTGAACCCGTGTTCGAACTTGAAACTCGGTAGCGGGATTCCTAAGGTGAATGCACTTATGGACAGTGGCGTCCTCGTGGGCCTTGGTACTGATGGTGCTTCGTCGAATAACAACCTCGACATGCACGAAGAAATGAAGCTGATTTCGCTCCTTGCAAAGGTGGAGCCGAAAACCGGTAAGGCGGAATTTCTGCCGGCGATAGAGGCGCTTGAAATGGCGACTTGGAATACGGCGCTTGCCTATGGGATTCCGGCGGGGCTGATTGCCGATGATTTTTATGCCGATGCCTTGCTGCTCGATTTAAAGAATGAACGCCTTACGCCGAACTATAACCTGGTAAGCAATTGGGTGTATGCTGGTGATTCTAGCGCAATCCATTCTGTAATCTGTAACGGCAAATTCGTGATGCGCAATCATCACGTCGATGGC